>CAZNWW010000201.1:0-7067 GCA_964576155.1 uncultured Myxococcales bacterium
GCCAGGTTGGACCAGACCGCCAGGGCTGCGAAGAGCCCGCACAATGCGGCGTCCCGGTAGCGCCAGGACTCGAAGAGCCGGAAGAGGAACAAGAGGTGGAGGCAGATCCAGACCAAGAATCCGTACTCCAGGTTCCCGGTGTTCACTGACCATGTGACCATGCCGCACAGGGCGAGGAAGAGCCCCATCACCATGGCCGGGAGATGACTCCGCGTGAGCTGAAAGCCCAGGAGATAGCCGCCCAGAGCGTTACTCCACAGGGCCAGGAAGCTGACCAGGAAGAAGGTCGTGTCCGGCGAGAAGACAAGGTTCAGGAGCCCTCCCAACAGTCGGAGCAGGGGGTCACCGTGGACGTCGCCGGTGGCCAGTCCGTAAGGGTAGAACTCGAAGCTGGAGTGGAACACTTCCCCACCGCTCGAGAGGCTCTCCCCGGATTGCCAGTAGTTCCAGTAGTGGATGTTCCAGTCGACGATTTCCCATCCGGCGCGCTGGAACGTCCCGCCCAGGTGCTCGTCAGCGGGGGACACGCCCCGGATCATGAAGACTGCTGCGACGAACAGGGCTGCGGCCGACGCCGCGGCCAGGACGTGCAGCGTTGGGTGCGCCGCCAGCCGGTCTGAGATGGTTCGTCTCGGAGCGGGGGCGTTCATCTCAACCTCCTCCTGCGCGACGGGCGCTGCACGACGTGAAGGTTTGGCGTTCCCGGCACTCCAGGTCCAGACCCTCCCGTTCCGCCCAGACCTCGAATTGGGCCAGGTACTCCCGGTAGCGGTACAGGGGCGCTCCAAGCTCATCGTAGGTGATGATGTCGAGGTTGAACTCGTGATGGTCGCAGGTGGTGAAGTCGTTGTAGCGCGCCTCGTCCTCCACGAACGGCCCGAGGAAAGAGGCGCCAGGGAACGCGGCGGCGTACTCGTTTCTAAGGAAGACGGGGACCAGCCGCAGGGGAACCCCCGGCTGTTCGTGCCTGGAGCGCACGAACTCCTCGTAGCGAGTGAGGTCGAAGGCCTCGCTCCGGAAGCCGTATCCCTGCCAGAGGTTTGTGCTCACCAGCACCACGAGGGCTGCGGCCCCGGCCCACCCCGGGAGCCTGTCAGCGATGGCCCGGCCGAGCAGGAGGACGAGCAGGGGCATCCAGATGAACCCGTAGACCGCGTGGCTCGGTTGGAAGAAGAGATCTGCAGCCAGGACTTCGGACACCAGCGGCTGGCATGCTGCGGCCCCGAACCCGAGCAGCGAGATCCATTGCAGCTCCCGGCGCATCCCCCGGGCGCCGTGGAACGCCGCGGCGATTCCAGCGACGGTTGCGAGCGCCAGACACAGGATCCAGGGACAAGGAACCCCCGCCCAGCCCGGAACCAGCGAGACGATTCCGGATGTCACGGCCTCCAGGGTGTCGGGTGGATTCCAGTCCACGGACGCGAGCACGCCCTCTCCGTATAACCTCGTCTGGAGCAGGTTTTCCACCGCGTCAAAGCGTAACACCTGGATGATCTTGCCCGCGGCCAGGACGACGATGCCGAAGAACATCAGGAGGCTGCCAACGCTGAAGACCCGTTCCCGTGGCCGGAAGAAGATGACGCCCAGGGTCAGCCCCGTGGTAGAGAGCGCGTTCCGGTGGCAGAGCAGGGCGAGGACCGAGACCAGTCCATAGCGGATCAGCGCTCCACGCCTCCCGTCCCGGATATCCAGCGCGAAGACGATCTGCCAGAGGACCAGGGCCGTCAGGAGGAAGTAGGGACCGAGCGTATCGTAGAGGCCGAAGAGTTGGGCGTTGGTCAGGAAGAGGAGCGCGGCGAACGCGGCGCTCCGTGTCTCCAGGCCCGCCCGGAGCGCCAGCATGATGAAACCGGGCAGCGCCAGGAGCAGCAGCGTCTTGCTCAAGACCTGCTTTGCTACCAGTGGGTCGTCACCGCAGAGCGCGCCCCAGAGGAAACCGAGCATCGCCGGGACCACGCGTCCCCCGCGAAAGCCTGTGTCCCAGGCTTTTCCCAGGTCCATGGGGAAGAAGTCTGCGTCCCGGATGGTGAAGTGATGGTCGAGATGGAAGACCAGGCGCAGCAGGGATGCGGCGAGGAGCAAAGCCAGCATTCGATGGTCCCGCCACAGGGTGATGGTCCATTCGCGCAGCTCCTGCTGTATCGTTGAAGCCCTCCGGTTTCGCAGCAGAAGGGGGTCCAGGTGTGGAGACGATCCAGTCATTTAACTCCGTAGACCGCCAAGTCCTCGTCTTCCATCAGGGGCGGTCCGATCATGGAGTTGAGGAACTCCTGGAGCGCCGGTGCATCGAGCTCGATGACCAAGCCGTAATGGTTGATGCGTTTGTGCAGAAGGAGGTAGCGGAAGCCCTCCGCGCGCAGGTCACGCACCGCCTCAGCCATGGACGCCTGGTGCGGGAACTCCGGCATCGGGATCATCAGGGGGGCCACCCTCCCACTCTGCGTGTCCAAGAAGGTCTCCTGGAGCTCTTCGATGCGTCGTATGAACCGGTTCCCGCCAGCGATACCGCCTGTGGGGTCCTGGAAGAAGAAGGGGGGTAGGAGCCCGTTGAAGAGCGGCTTCTCGTGGCGGGTCTGGAAGAAGAGGTACTGCGCGTCGAGGGTGGTGAAGTTGAAGGGGACCTCGATGAGCGCGAAGTCCTCGGAGGATGCGCTTATCTGCTGGTAGAAGGGATGCATGCGGGGCTTCTCCGAGCTCCGGAGTTGCCACGAGGAGAGCAGCTCGAACACGACCAAGGCCAGGACCACGGCCACCAAGGTGTGGCGGAGCGCAGCCCGGCGCACGCGCATGAGGGAGAGCACCCCGAGGCCGGCCATGGTGCCCAGGGCCAGGATGGAGAAACCGAAGAGTCTGCTTGGGAACTGGATACGATAGAAGAGGGGAAGGACGCGGCTCAGGAGGAGGTAGGGGAGGGGGATGTCGAGGAGCGGCCCCCCCTCACTCGCCCTCATGTAGAGGACCTTCAGGTATGGTCCGAGGGAGAGGACGAAGAAGACAGCCGTTGCGGCCAGCCACTTGAGCGCTCGCTCGCGCTGGCGGAAGATTGCGAAAAACGCCAGACCCAGGATGGTGAACCAGGTGTTGGTCCTGTCTCGCCCTTCGCCGCGCTGGTCCCAGGGCAGGTAATCGATCAGGGGCAGCGAGTCCTCGTAGGGCTGGATGTCCGGTGATGCGGGCATGGAGCCTTCGCAGGCCCGCTTGTAGTTCATGGGCCAATACTCGCGCTGGGAGTTCTCGCTGAGGAAGCCGAGGAGCAGGGGGGAGAGGAAGAGCGCGATCAGCGCGACGTGCACTGACAGCATGAGCGCGCGCGGTCGGTCCAGCCGGCGGTGATAGAAGAGCGACAGCGTCAGGCTGAAGATCGGTAGGAGAATGGCGGTCACGAAGTTGGAGTAGATAGCCAGGGATGCGAAGAGCGCTGCGAGACCGACGTGCAGCGCCGGACCGCGCTCGAGGATGCGTAGGAACGAGTAGAGGTAGAGGCACGTCCAGAGCCAGAGTCCCTGCTCGAGGTTGCCGGTGTTTATTGACCATGCGACCATTCCGTTGAAGCCGAGCACCAGGCCGGCCACGAGGCCGGCAGGGATGCTCTTTGTCCGCAACCTGACAAGGAGGTATCCCCCGCCTGCGTTTCCCAGGACTACGAACAGTACAACCATGAGATGTGCCTGGTCGATGCCGGTGAACAGGGCTAGGAACCCGGCGAGCCAGGTCACAGCGAGGTCGCCGTGGAGGGTGAGGTTTGGCACGCCGTAGGGGTGGAACACGAAGGAGGAGTGGGAAAACCCCTCATTGCCGAGGAGCGCCTGGTAGTGATCCCACATCTTCCAGAAGTGGCCATTCCAGTCTACTACCGTGTTCACGTCACCGAGGAACTGATGGCTCGGATCGAAGCCGATGTGGATGAGGAAGGCCGCTGTCAGGGCGAGGAAGAATGCGGGGACTAAGAGGGCCTCGAGGGCCATACTTACTCGTGGGCGCTCAGCGAACCAGGCGGCTGCTTTAGCTGACGATTGCTGGTAACTCATCCACCTGGATCCGATGCTGGTCAGTTGTGCCTCATTCCGCTCGCAGCCATGCTAGCGGTGCAAGCGCTCCCGCGCAACATTGGCGTCTGCGCCCGACTCATAGCGCCCGAGGTCGGTGGAGACCTCGCCCTTGCCGCAGTTGGCGGATACCTCCTGGTCGTGGATCCAAGGATCGCACGCGGTGATGAAGCCCAAGAGGATGGGGCGCCGCTTGATGCGGGACAAATTAAAACCCAGCGCCAGCATCAGCGCAAGGACGCCGCCATCGAGGAGAAGCCGGAACGAGCCCTTTCGCAAGACCGCCAGCATGGCGCTCAGGCCCAGGTAGCCGGCGCCGAGCCAGCGCGCCTTTCGGAACAGCGCAGGGAAGCGGTCCAGGCGGGGGTTGAGCCAGGGCAGGTCGATCCCCTTCGAGATGGGCTCCCAGCCGTTACGGCTGCGGGTTACCATGTAGTGGTGAATGTAGAGACATTTGCGCACGCGGAAGATGGCCAGGAGCGCGAAATAGAGCTTCTGGAACACGCGGAGGTCGTCCCGGGAGATGCGTCCGCTGCTCTTCTCTTCGAGGATCGCCAGGACCTCGTCGGGGACGAGGCATTGGTCAACGAAGTCATCCGTGGCGCGGCCCAGCGGCCGGCATCCGAGGTAGAAGACCTCCTTGACGAAGGGGTGCAACGCAGCGTAGTCGAGGGCCTTGAGCATCTCGTCCTCGTTGGAGCCCTGGGCCACGGTCACCACCAGGTCCGTGGCCAGGTTGAACTCCTCGAGGACGGCCAGGACGCGCCGCTTGTGCTCGTTCATGGGTTGGCCGCGGATCTCCTGGTCGTGGGCGTCGGAGAAGCCGTCGAACTGCAGGTGCACTTCGTCGAGGCCCGCGTCAAGAAGGGTCTTGCAGTAATCCCGGTCACCCAGCTTGATCCCGTTGGTGTGCAGCGCGGTGATGTGTCCCTTGCGATGGGCGTCCCGGATGATGTCGGCCAGGTCGGGGCGCAGGGTGGGCTCCGCGCCCATGAGGTCCAGCTTGAGGCGCCGGCCCTGCTCCGTGAGCTGCCGGATCTCCTCCACAGGCAGGTCCTCCTCTTCATAGTCGTTCGCGCTGGCCAGGCAGATGGGACAGTTCATGTTGCAGCGGCCCGTGAGGCGCAGGATGTAGTCACGCTGTGGGAGGTTCTCGTTCATCACCGAGAGGAAGTACCGGGACAGCTCCTTGTAGTAGTCCGGGTCTATTGAGATGAGCGCGCGGTTGGAGCCGTGCTCCGGACAGTGCTTCTCGATGAAGACGCGCCCGCTGTCTTCGATGACCTCGGCGGGCACTATACGTATGCACTCAGGGCAGGTGCCGCTTGTCTCTCGCAGTGTGCGGCTCACGGCCTCTCCTTGGCCAATCCGAGCCGCTTCGTGATGTCGCTCGCAAGCACCAGGCTGGCCTCGATGCAGTGGTCCATATTGTTGTACCAGAAGCGCCCCAGGCGACCCGCCATGATGAGGTTGGAGAAGGGCGCCACGCTGGCCTCCCACTTCTCCAGGTCGTTGCGGTATCCCAGCTTGTAGATGGGGTATGCCCAGGGGAGGCACTCGATGTTCAGCGCGGTGATCTCGCTGTTGGTTTTCAGGAGTCCCTCATACTTGAGGTCCACTAGCACGCGGTCCAGGTACTTCTCGGGCTCGGAGTAGATGTCGTCCCCCTCGTCGCAGGCCACCTCGACGCACAGCGCACGCTTATCGCCGGGGGTATTGCCCTTGTCGAAATTCTCCGGGATGCTCACCCGAGAGAAGATGATCTCCGGGTCGCCGTGGTAGCACCACTGGAACTCGAACTCGTGGCCCTCGGTGAGGGAGAAATTGAAGCACACCAGGGCCAGGTAGCGGAGGTCGGGCTTCGGGAGCCCCAGGAGGCGGGCCGCGCTGTGCAGCGTTCCCGTCCAGACGAGGAGGGAGGGGGCGATGCGACGGCCACGCACGGCGATGGACGTGATGGCACCATCCTTCACCTTGATGTCGTCTACCTCCGCACCGGTGATCAGCTCGCCGCCCATGCGGACGAAGTGATCCGCCAGCATGTCTGTGAACACGCCGCAGCCGCCCCGGGGATAGACGAACTTCACGTCCGGAATCTTGCTCGGGAGGATGGTGTTCCAGACCAGTGTCCAGAGGCTGTTCATCTTGAGGCGCTTGTCGATGATGGCGCGGTCCACTCCGGTGGAGGCCCAGTCCCTGTCGGTGAGTTCAGGGGTGATGCCCAGGAACTTTGACGAGTAGCCCTCGAAGAAGTGCTTGTAAAGGGTGTGGCCGTACATGTTCTCGATCTGATCGCGGAACGAGCGGGGATCGGGCTTCCGGTAGAGCGTGAGCAGGTCCCACATCACCTGGGCTGCGATCCGCGGCGGGAAATGGAACAGCAGCTCCTTCGGGCGCAGCGGCCACGGGTAGTTGTGGCCCATGAAGTTGACCTGGCTGCATCGCGGGATCTCCAGGGTCTTCGGTCCGAGGGTGTCGCGGATGAACGCGTCGACGTCCTTGCGCTCGGTGTGGAAGCGGTGGGGGCCGATGTCGAAGGTGTAGCCATCATAGGTGAAGGAGCGGGCCAGGCCACCCACGGTCTCTTCCTTCTCCACCAGGATGCAGCGCACTCCCCGTTTAGCCAGTATACAGGCCAGGGAGAGCCCGGACACACCAGCGCCGACGATGACCACCGGCCTCTCTTCGTTTGTTATCATTTGATCAAGGCCTTGACCCAGTTCAGTCCCGTGGCGATGTCCAGGGAGAAGAGCAGGTTATACTCGGTGAAGCAGGCGGCGAGGCAGGCGTTGCACCCGGGTGGCGTGAGCGCGTCGAACGCATTCAGAAACCCGATCTCCCGCACGTTGGGTGCTTCCACCTCATCGATGACCAGAGAGCAGGAGTACATGCTCCCGTCCACGTCCACGTTGCAGTAGAGACGGCTGGCCAGGCAGGAGGGATAGCCCGGATGCGAAGGCAGCCGGTTCAGCTCGTAATCGGGCCAGCTCGCCAGGAGCTCAAGGTACCTGACGGAGGACG
>CAZNWW010000202.1:0-2106 GCA_964576155.1 uncultured Myxococcales bacterium
CAGTTTCGCACGAGCGAACTGCGTCCGCTCAGCTCAGCTACAAAGGGCCTCCCACAGGAGAGGGACGGTGTTGATTGTGCGATGGTTTTTGCAGTTGTGTTCGTTGGTGATCCTGGTGATTGGCTGCGGGCCGGGGAACGGCGGGGCGACGGCTCCGATCACGGACATCGCGGCGGATGGACGTGTCGACATGGACCTCCCGGCTCCGGAGCCTTGGGAGATCCACGGCCTCGTCGCCGTGGGGAGCCCGGGGAACGTGCTGTCTTACTATGTGGTCTGGACCAGCCCGGTCCCGGCCTCGACCGCCCTGGACGTGGACTGCGGAGATTACGCATCGACCATCGAGGGAGAAGGCCTGAGCACGGATCACGAGGTCTTCGTCATGGGCCTCTATCCCGAGGCCGAGTGCACATTCACGGCGCGCTCTGAGGACTGGACGGGCCAGGTCCGGGAAGCATCCCAGTCGATCACCGTGCCGCCGCGTCCCGAGGTGCTGCCTCCCCTGGAGCTCATCGTGGACGGTGGGGAGGCGGTCCAGCTGGGCTGGACCCTGTTCAACCTGACGAACAAGTACGACCAGTCGCCGCCCATCGCTGCGGTGGTGGACGGGCTGGGGCGTTATCGCTGGTATCACGTCCGGTCGACCTCGGCGACGGGGTCCGGCACGCCGGTGCTGCAGGTGCCCGAGGGGATCCTCATCGGCGGTTCCAACGACGGCGGGCTCACCTGGCCCGCGATCGTGGACTGGGAGGGAGGGGTGGTCTGGGAGGACCAGTTCGAGATGCACCACGAGATCTTCCCCAGCGTCGGCGGGGAGGAGCTGCTCTACCTCGGGAAGACCACCGACTGCCCTGACGAGATTCCCGACTCGAGCACTATCGTACGGTACGACCCCGAGACGAAGGAGGTCCTTTGGGAGTGGGCCTTCTGTGAGCACTTCACCCCGGAGAAGATCGAGGGGGACTGGGACCACACCAACGCTGTAGTCGAGTTTCCGGGTCAGGACGCCTACCTGATCTCCGCCAAGGGGCAGAATGGCCTCTTCAAGATTGACCTGGAGACCGAGGATGTTGTCTGGCGCCTGGGCCAGGACGGGGACTTTGTGCGGACCGACGGGGAGACGGAGCTCCCCTTCCTGCGGCAGCACGCGCCGGAGTTCGTGGCCCAGGACGAGGTCCTGCTCTTCGATAACGGCCAGGACAACCTGCGCGAACAGAGCGGCGCTGTGCAGATCCGCTTCGACGAGGAGGCCATGACCTATGAGGTCGTCTGGTCCTGGTATCCGGATCCGCCGATCTTCTGCCACATGTGGGGGGACGCGGACCGGCTGGAGAACGGCAACACCCTCATGACCTTCGGCCGCCGCCTCACCACCAACGATTCGCACCTCATCGAGGTCAACCATGGTGGCGAGGAGGTCTGGCATCTGAAGACCCCGGTGAAGTGGGGGTGGTACCGGGCTGATCGGATTTCGCCGCTGCCCGCGGGGTATGTCGTCACGGAGTGACGACATTCGGGGCGGGACGCCCCTCCCACAAATGTCCGGTAATGTGTATCATGCCTGCGGGTTGAATCCTCGTGAGGTGATCATGAAGCGGCTCCTGTTCGTCGTGTCCCTGGTCCTGGTGGTCGGATGCAGCTCCGGTGATGACGGCGAACCCGAGGGCGGGGTGGATACCACGGGCCCCGCAGAAGATACCGCTGCAACCGAGGACATTGTCGAGGACGAGGACGCCGAGGCGAACCCCGACACGCTGATCGCCGATGACACCACCTTGGATGTCGAGGAGACCGTCGAGCCGCCGCCCTGCTCGGGTGTACCGGTCCCACGGATCCTGTCCATGGCCTCGGACGAGACCTTCGACCTGGGGCCCTATGTGATGAACGTGACCCGTGAGTCTGCGGTGATCATGTGGCGGACCCTGGATGAGACCGACGGGAAGGTTGTCTATCGCGAGGGCGCAGACGGTGAGGAGATCGAGCTGGTCCAGGATGGGCCCTTCACCATCCACGAGATCCCCCTGGCGGATCTCGCCACGGGCACCGAGTACACCTATTACGTCGAGTCCGGGGGGTTGTCGTCCCAGGAGCACGTGTTCCGTACTG
>CAZNWW010000202.1:2116-7057 GCA_964576155.1 uncultured Myxococcales bacterium
GGGGGCCCCCCCCCCCTCCCCGCCCCCGTACTGCCCCCCCGGCCGGTGCGCCGGTGCGTTTCGCAGCCTGGGCGGACAGCCAGAGCGGGTGGCCGACCTTCACCGAGCAGATCCCCCTCTTCATCGAAGATGGCCCTGACTTCGTCATCGGCGTCGGCGATCTCGTGAACGACGGGAAGAACGACCCGGACTGGAAGCAGCAGCTCTTCGGGCCCGCGCGTCCGCTCCTGCACCAGGTGCCGCTCTTCGCGGCCATCGGAAACCACGAGGGCAACTCCCACAACTGGTACGAACTCCTCTCCTACCCGTACCCCGAGGGGGATCCGGATCACGAGACCTACTACTCCTACACCTGGGGCAACGTCTTCGCGGTGGTCATCGACCCCTACAAGCTGCCCTGCGTCTTCGGAGAGATATCGACGCCCCAGTCGGAGTGGCTCGCAGAGGTCATCTCCTCGGAGGCGGCCCAGGCCGCTACCTGGCGCATCGCCTACGCGCACGAGCCCGCTGTCTCCGAGTCCTGGGGCGACGGCTCCTGCACCTACCACGGCAATACCTGTGTCCGCGAGGGAATCCTGCCTCTCCTGGCCGCGCACGGATTCCACGTGTACTTCGCGGGGCACACCCATGCCTGGGAGCGTGGGAACATCGAGGGGATGATCCACTTGATCATCGGCGGCGGCGGCGGGCATCTGGACGCTTGGTGCTGGGACCTGCCGGAGACCTCGGTGGTTCATACGGCGCATCACCACGTGCGGGTGGACGCGGGGTGTGAGACGATGCGTATCGAAGGCGTGGGGCTCGACGGTGAGGTCTTCGACTGGGTCGAGATCGGGGCTGCATCGCCGGTGAGTGTGGTGGATGAGGGGCCTGCTGAGTGGATTCCGCCGCCGGATCTGAATTCGGATCGGCCGTAGTAGGGATGGGGAATCGGGGCGAGACGCCCCTCCCACAGGAGAGAAGAACTGGAGGCTGTTATGAAGCGTGTGTTTTTGGTTCTTGTGCTGTTGATGTCTTGTGGTGGAGAAGACGGGGGTGGCCCTGTCGGGCAGGACACCACCGATGATGTAGCTGCGGAGGACACTGCGTCGCTGGAGGATACAACACCGCCGGAGGACACAACGCTGCCGGAGGACGCGCTGGTGGAGAGCTATGGGGAGATAGCGCCGGACTCGGTCGACGTGGTGGAGGACTCCATCGAGTGGCCGGAGTGCCCGCCCATGGAGGCGGTTGCGCTGCGTAGCCTGGACGAAGGTATCGCTGACGGGGCGCTGCCCCTGGGCGAGGTCTTCCAGGCCGACCCCGCCGCGGCGGTGAACCTCCCGGCGACTGCGGCCGGCGAGGCCTTCATGCTCATCTTGTATGACCTGGGCGACGAGATGGCCAAGACCCACACCTACGAGGTGGTGGCTGGACGCGGCGCCGCGCCCGGCGACCTGCCGCCTCATCCTGAGATCTGGCCGACGCTGCCTCACCCGGAGGTCGGGGATACGGAGACCCTCCAGATAGGGGGCAACTACCTGGTGGACGTCGAGGCCGAGGTGGTCCTGGTCAATGATGTCCTGGTCGTCTACCGGGACGTGACCACGGAGCATTCCCTCGAGGAGCCGGGGATGGATCACATCCAGGCCCTCGGCGACTACTTTCAAGACCTGATCCTGCCCAGGGAGCGGTTCCTCTTCGGGCACGAGTCCGACGTGGACGATGATGGCCGGTTCGGGATGTTGATCAGCTACCAGGTCAACCTCACCGGTGCATACGCGTTCGTGACCCACTGCGACCTGGTGGACGTCTGCGGTTACGGGAACCACCAGGAGATGATCTACGTCGCGATTCCAGACCCGGACAGCATGATCAAGACCCCCGAGGCCTTCGCCGAGCTCATCGCGCACGAGCTCAACCATTCGATCTACTTCTACCGGAAGTTCCAGCTCAACGACGCGGTGGACTGGACCGAGAACGTGTACATCTCCGAGGGCCTGAGCGGCCTCGCGCAGGACCTGGTCGGGTTCAACCGGGGCAACCTCTTCGTGGCCCTCTCCGGGCTCCAGGATATCGACCTGGTTTCGTTGTCGGATATCCACCAGTACGACCCGGGGGTCCACTACTTCGGGGACCGGGACGGGCCCCTGCGGGGTGCGTCCTACCTGTTCAACCGCTACTTCTTCGACCGCTCGGGCGGAGAGATCATGAGCGAGGCCGGCGATCTCCTGCCCGCCTGCGGGGTGAAGGCACTCAGGGGGTGGTTCGGAGCGTACCTCACCGGCGTAGAGCTGTTCGAGGCCCTCACGGGCCTGGCCTACGAGGACCTCGCCGCGGATTTCTTCACTGCGCTGGCCCTCAGCAACCGCCCCGGCCTCGAGGGAGTGGTGGAGCCGGCCTTCTCCTACCTGCCCGTGACCACGGATCCAGTGACCGGGAACCAGCGGGGCGTGGACCTCTGGGGCGCTATCTTCGGTCAGATTCCCCTCACCGGGCCGACAGTGCGGGATGTGGCCGATGCTGACGGGACCTTGCGTGAGGGCGGCGTGGAGTATCTGCGGATCGAGGCCGCCGGGCCCGGCGAGTTGACGGTGACGTTCGACACCGGCGATGCGCCGGCGCCGGGGCTCAGGGTCGTCAGGATTCAGTAGGGCTCAGAACGCGTAGCGGACAGCGACCGAGATGAAGTGGTAGTCCGAGAGGTAGGTGCCAGCGTTGGCCGGCGCGGCGGCCCGGCCGCGGTAGTGCGGGTCGCAGAGGGTCTGGCTGGTGTAGGGCGGTACGCAGGGGCTGCCGGGGGCCTGCTGGGAGACCTTGGAGTCGGCCTCGTTCACCACCACCGGCATCTGGAAGACCCAGGTGTAGGACGCGGAGATGTCCACGCCGTAGAAGGTCACCGAGAAGCCGGCGGCTGCGCCGAAGCGATGCCCTGAGAAGAAGTCGATGTGTGAGTAGGCCGGCTTCGCTGTCGGGCTCTCCCAGAAGCCGCCCGCGCGCAGGTTGAACCACCCGGGCACTATCGCGACGTCGCCGCCCAGACGCAGGCTCCAGGTATCTCGCCACCGCTTCGGGACGGTGATCCGGTCGATGGGGATCTGCTCGCCGAGGACCTCTGCGATGAGGCCGTTGCCTCGCACCCGATACGCATCCACCAGGGAGGTGCCCTCCCAGGTAGCGTCCAGCTCGATGTCGAACCGCTCCACGTCTCCGATTCTATGGATGTAGCGGACGCCGAGGCGGGCCGTCGGCGGCAGGACCATGGACAGGGTCACGTCGTCAGCGGCCTGACCGTTCCGGGTCAGCGCGATGGGCTGATCCAGGTCCAGGGAGACGGGCTCGAGGGCCAGCTTGCTCTTCGCGTCCACCCAGACGGGGAGGAAGCGGCCGGACAGGGCCAACTCGAGCTCCGGGATGGGGCGGTACCACATCCCCAGGATGCCGCTGAAGCCCACGTGATCCGAGCCCTCGATGCGGGCCCGGATGTCGAAGGGTCCGCCGTCGGGGTAGACCACCCCGGGGGAGACGTTGCCGTCGACGGTGAGGGCCATGCGGATCAAGGGTACGTCCACCCACTGGAGGCTCAGTCCCACGCCGAAGATGTCTTTCAGCTTCCAGGCTACGGAGAAGTCGTAGTAGAGGATCTGGGTCTCGCGCTCCGAGAGCATGTAGCGCTGGGGCCCGTCCTCGGGGAAGCTCTGCTTACCTACGCCGGCCGGCGCGTAGACGCCGAGCGCGAAGGCCCAGTTCTCCAGGCCGAAGTCAGAGCCTACCGCAATCATCGGATTCAGGAGCTGCCATTGCTCAGCGTTCTGCACGGGGTCGAAGGTCAGGTACTCGGGGACGCCGTGAAAAGCCCCGCTCCAGTCCAGGGTCGGTGCGCGACGGAACTCCTCGTTAGCGTAGGCGAAGCGGTTGCCCAGGTAGAAACGGGTACCCCGCAGCCGAGCCAGGCCCGCCGGATTGTATTTGATGGCGGAGAGGTCGTCCGCGCGGACCGTAAACGCGCCCGCCCGGCCCATGGCCCGGGCTCCCTGGTCCCCGATCTCGTAGCCCCCGGCCTGCGCTGGCGCTGGGAGTCCAACCAGTAGCAACGCGAGAATCGTCATCCTGAGCGGAGCGCAGCGGAGTCGAAGGATCTCAGGTGCGTCAGGGCAACACCTGAGGTCCCTCGGCTTCGCTCGGGATGACATCCCTTCACTGTGGTGTCGTCGTCTCATTGCGCTACTTCTCGGTGCAGTTGTCAGACGAGACGGGGTTGTACTTGTCGCTGACGTCCACTGCGTCGAAGAAGGCCTGGAGTCGGATCCCTTCCCGCTCGTCGGAGGTGAGACAGGTGGGCGTGATTCCCACGGACTTGATGATCCCGCCGAAGGAGGCCCAGCCTCCACCGCAGGCTGATTTGCAGTAGCCCGGGAGGTCGTCGGGCGTGTGCTCTGCGCCCGGGTCACCCGCGTTGACGCAGGTGCCGGCGATGGTGCAGACGCACATCCGGTTGGCGTCCTCCACAGCGATGCAGCCTTCGAGGAAGCCGTCGTTGATGCCCGTGCAGTCTTCGTTGAAGCCGAAGCGGACCTTGAGGTCCATGAGAGGCGTCGCGTTGGCCGGTTCCAGGAGCGGCGCGCACATGAGCGGGTCGTCCCGGCCCCCGAGGTGGAAGACCAGGGACGCTGGCAGTGGATTCTTGTACTGGCATTGATAGCCGTGGTAGGGCTTCAGCGCGATCTCTTGGTCGAGCCCCTCGAGCATGCAGTAGCTGTTCACCACAGACGCGGTAGGCGCGTCGTCCTCCTCCGGCGGGAGCTGTGCAGGGGTCGGCGGGTCACGCCAGGCGGGCCCCGCTGACATGGTGATCGAGTCGAACGCGGTGAGGGTCCCCTCTTCGGCCGCGTCCATGCGGAAGAGGACGTTCATGATGTTGCTGCGGATCTCAGCACCCCACATGGTGTTGAGCACCATGGC
>CAZNWW010000203.1:0-7027 GCA_964576155.1 uncultured Myxococcales bacterium
ATAGGACGGTCGGTGGAAGGGAAAAGCAGCGCCTCGTCGAAAAGTGGGTGGAGGAGGAGCTGTTCCATCAGGAGGCCCTGCGGCGGAAACTGGAGCAGGATCTGGAGGTTGCGGCACGCATTTCAGGCGCAACGCGCGATCTGCTGATCGCGGAGCTGCTCGAGCGGGAATACAGGGAGGAGCCTGATGTCACGGAGGACGAGATTCGCACCCTCTATGAGGAGCACAGAGAGGACTTTGTCCGGGACCAGCCGGAGATCCGCGCCCGTCACATTCTGGTGAAGACGAAGGGGGAATTGGACCGGATTTGGCGACGACTGCGGAAAGGGGAACCGTTCGGCGACGTGGCTCGGGAGCATTCGATCGACACGTCTGCGAGGGACGGTGGGGACCTGGGGTATTTCACGGAAAATCAGGTGGACCCCTCTTTTTGGGCTGCGTGCGATGGGGCGAGCAAGGGCCGGCAGGTGCGCGAGTCCACGCGGCTGGGCTACCACATCATCGAGGTGCTGGACCGGCGAGAGGCGGGCTCGGGAAAGAGCCTGCTGGACGTTCGGAGCGAGATTCGACGGCGTATTATGGCCGAACGCCGTGCGGCACTGCGCCAGGCACTGCTTACGGAACTGCGCGGCAGGATTCCGTGGTCCGTGGCCGAAGTGCTCAGTGACAGCGGGGCAGAGCCGGAGGAGGCCGAGTAGGGCGCTGCTATCCGGCAACGTTAGCTTGCGGTTCGTTTGATTTCGAATTGGGGTCCGATGAGTGGGACGGCGCAGACAAGGGTAAACTGGACGGTGCTTGCCGCTGCGTGTGCGATTCTGTGTGGTCCGCTTTCGGCGGAGGCGAAGCCGCGTCTGGTGGACCGGGTCGTTGCCGTGGTGGATGACCAGATCGTCCTCCACTCGGACGTGATGACCCAGATCGCGGTGGAGACGATGAGCCGGGGCCTGGACCGCCGGAACCTGACGGAGGAGCGGATCCGGGAATTGTTCAGCAAAATCCTGGAGCACATGGTCCAGGACAAGCTCCTGCTGGCAAGAGCCCGGGAGGACAGCATCGATGTCGATACGGAGGTGGTGGAGGAACTGGTACGCCAGGAGATGCGCCGCCTGCGGACCGAACACGGGGAAGAGGCCCTGAGGGAGAAATTGCTGGCAGAGGGCCTATCGGAACGAGAGATCCGGGAGCAGTTTCGGCTGAAGTTCCGCCAGGACTATCTGAGACGGCGGATGTACGAAGGCCTGAGGCAGAAGGTCGAAGTCAGCTACTTGGACGTGGAGGCCTTTCGGTCGCAATATCAGGACGAGCTTCCCCCCCTTGTGAATGTCAGCCATATTCTGATCAAGCTGGAGCCCGCCCCGGAGCGGAAGGCCGAAGCGCGGAAGCGCACGGAGTCGCTGCTTGAGCGCATCCGAAACGGCGAGGATTTCCGGGAGCTCGCCGGGCAGCATTCGGATGATCCGGGGAGCAAAGGCGACGGAGGGGACCTCGGTTACTTCTCGCGGGGCGTGATGGTCCCGGAGTTCGAAGAGGTGGCTTTCCGTCTGGAGCCGGGCGGAGTGAGCGACGTGGTGGAGACCCCCCTGGGTTTCCACATCATCCGCGTTGACGCCGTGTCGGGCGACGAGGTTCGAGCAAGACATATATTGATCTCGCTTCGGACCTCTGAAGCCGACGCAGCGGAGGCCCACCGGAAGGCGGAAGCGCTCTACGAGCGGGTTCAGGCCGGGGAGGACTTCGCCGAAGTGGCAAAGGTGCATTCGGCCCACGAGGAGAGCGCCGAAATGGGCGGTCGCCTCGGAGCCTATCCCCTGGAAGGTCTGCCCCCCGCCTTCGCCGTCGTTATTCGCGGTATGCATCTGGGTGAGGTCAGCCCTCCCGTCCAAACCGAGTTCGGGTGGCACCTCGTAAAGCTGGGCGACGATCGGGACGCCATCGAGGAAACCCTGATGACGCTCCGGGTGCAGGAACAGTTCAAGAAGCTCCTGGAGGAAACTCGGGAGAAGCTGTACGTGGAAGTACGAGGTCTGGAACCGTAGGTGAGGGCCGTGGTCCGGGCCCAGGCAGAGGCTCAAGGGGGTCTTGTGCGTCTGGACCTGTTCCTGAAACGATGCTGTCTGACGAAGCGGAGGACGGACGCGAAGCGGGCGTGCGACAACGGAATCGTTACGCTGGATGCGCAGCCGGCCAAGGCGTCGCGGGAGGTACGGCCGGGACAGCGGGTGGCCATCCGGTTCGCAGACCGGCACCTGGAAATCGAGATCCTTGATGTCCCGGCGGGGAATGTGCCTAAAGCTGCTGCGCGGATGTATTATCGCACGATCCGAGATGAGGCTCGAGAACCGGCCGATTTCTGAACACCAAGCCAGGACATCCTCCTGACCTCGACAGGTTCGAGAAGACTCCGACGGGTCCAGCCCGCCAAGGGCTGGCCCTTTTTCATGAGCGCAGCAAGGAGATGATCGGGCGCAAACCAGCCGAATTGGAGGTGCCTCCGTACAGCAAGCTTGCGGCCATCTACGATTATGTTATGCGGCACGTGGACTACGCCCACTGGACGGACTACGTGGAGACGTTGTTTCACCAGCATCGTGCCGGCCCGAGTCGGCTGCTGGACCTGGCGTGCGGCACGGGGAGCCTGGCCCTGGAGTTGCGCAAACGGGGCTACGGAGTCGCCGGTGCCGATGCCTGTCGGTCGATGGTGGAAGTGGCGGAGGAGAAGGCCAAGGCCGGGGGCTACGACATCGCCTTCTACCAGAAGGACTTGCTTGACCTGTCGGGTTTACCGCGTTCCGACGCGGTCCTGTGTCTCTACGACAGCGTCAACTACCTGATGCGCGTCGAGGAGGTGACCGCGGCTCTGGAGGAGATCCGGAGCGTGGTGGAGCCGGGGGGGGTGTTCGTTTTTGACGTATGCACGGAGAGCAATTCCCTTCGGCATTTCCAGGACATGACGGACCGGGATCGGGGCGACGGTTTTTCGTATACGCGCCACAGCTACTACGAAGACGGAATCCAGTTCAATCGGTTCAGCATCCGTTTCGGAGCCGCACAGGAGCTGTTTCAAGAGCTTCACAAGCAGCGGATCTACCCGCTGGCCGATATCGAACGCGTTCTCGAGGCCTCCTCGTTCCAGGTGGAGGGGGCCTACGACGGTTTCAGCCTCCTGCCCGCAACGGATGAGTCGGACAGGGTACATTTCGTCCTGAGGGCGTGATGGTGGGGAGCGGAGATGGGGGAACCCTCGTCCTGAGGGCGTGATCGTGCGGGGCGGGGACGGAGCTACCCCGACGCTGCGGGCCCGCTCCAGCCGCGGGAGAGACGACGGGTGATCGAACTTCGGCACGTGTGGGTCGAACGGCAGGGGCGTCCGATACTGGCCGATGTGGATTTCGAGGTCGAGCGGGGTGAGTATGTCTACCTGCTGGGTCCCACCGGCGGGGGCAAGAGCACAGTTTTGCGGTTGCTCCTGTTCGAGGAGAGGCCCACGCAGGGCGTGGTGTTCGTGGGGGAGTACGATTCCGAGTCTGTCCAGGAACGGGATATCCCCTTCCTGCGACGGAGGGTGGGCGCTGTCCTCCAGGATTACAGATTTCTGCGCGACCGGACGGTCCTGGAGAACGTGGCCTTTGCCCTGGAGGTGACGGGGGCGAGACGTTCGGCCGTAAAGCATCGGACCCTGTCGCTTCTGACCACGGTCGACCTGATCCACAAACGGGGGGCCTACCCGGACGCCCTGTCCAGCGGGGAACAGCAGCGCGTGGCGATCGCTCGGGCGCTGGCGCACGACCCGTTCGTTCTGCTCGCAGACGAGCCGACGGCCAATCTGGATCCGCAGACGACGACCGAGGTGATGGCGATCCTGTCGGATGTTAATGTCCGGGGTACGGCTGTGATTATGGCCACCCACGACGAAGGGCTGGTGCGCCAGCATCCCCGGCGGACCCTGCCCATAGTGGGGGGACGGCTTCAGCGACCGGCGGTTCCGGGGAGAGAGGCAGCGGATGGGCCTCGTTTTCGCGTCTCGTGAGGCCTTTCGGGGTCTGGGGCGAACGGGGATGGTGGGCGTCGTCTCCCTGGTGACGACGGCGGCCTCCCTGCTCGTGCTCGGCGTGTACGGCCAGATCGTGGCAGGGGTGTATGGTCTCGCGGATTCGCTCCGGGAGCGCGTGGAGGTGGAGGTCTACCTGAAGGACGGCCTGAATCGCAGGCGGGCCCTGGCTCTGGCGGCGGAATTCGCCGAGATGCAGGGCGTGGCCGAGGCACGGTACATCGACAAATCGACGGCTGCGGCGGAGTTCCGGGCGATGTTCGGCGAGGGACTTCTCGAGGCGGTGTCCCGGAATCCCCTTCCGGCCTCGATCCGAGTTCGGCTGGAGCCGGGGAGCGCCCTGTCGGCGCGGGCCCGTGCCGTGGGCGATGCGGTGACCGGACGGCGCGAGGTGGAAGGGGTGGACATAGGGGAGGCGTGGCTGGATTCTCTGGACCGGTTCCTCCGGGGCGCGGCCGGAGTGGGGGTGCTTCTGGGCGGGGTGCTCTGCCTGGCCTGCGCCTTCGCGGTGAGCAACACAGCGAAGCTGATGATACTGGCGGAGCGAGAAGCCATCGAGGTGATGAGGCTGGTGGGAGCGACCGGAGGGCTGATCCGACTGACCTTCCTCCTGGGGGGCGCCCTGCAGGGCTGCGCGGGCGGGGCGTTGGCCGCCGTCGGCCTCTGGCTCGGGTCCGCTTGGTGGGTATCGTGGATCCCGGAGATTCAGCCCCTCCCTGCGCTCTATCCGGGGCTGGGTACCGTGGGACTGGGTACGCTGCTTGGCCTGGCCGGGAGCTGGGCCTCGTTGAGCCGGGTGCTGAACGCCGTCACGTGGAAATCGTAGACTCCGTGCCTCCCCGTCTCGCATTCGGCTCGGCAAGAGGGGCCCTTGTCGGGGCGTTCCTCGCAGTGCTGGGTCTGACCGTTCTGGGTTTGACGCGGGAGGCCCCCGGGCAGGAGGACCTGGAACACCAGCTGAAGGCAGAGCAGACGGCCCTGGACAGCCTGAAGGGACGGCTGGAGGCCGACCGCGAGCGCTTGGCCCGGACGGAGACGGAACAGAAGTCTACCTCGGCGGCCCTGGAGCAGCTGGAAAGGGACATCCTCCGGATCCGGGGCGAGCTTCGGGGCCTGGAGCGACGGGAACGGGAGCTCGCGGGCCGGCTTGGGGCGACACGCGAAGAGATCGGCGTGGTGGATGCGCGGCTGGGCGCTCGGGAGGAAGGGATCGCCCTACGGCTGAGGCGGATGCACAAGCTTGGCCGACGTGGGTGGATGCAGATCCTCTTTTCGGCGGACTCGTTTACCGACGCGCTGAAACACGTGCGCTATCTCAGCCGGGTGGCCGAGCAGGACCGGAGCGACTTCCGGGCCATCCGGGCCGACCGGCGCAAGGTGGGCAATGTGCTGGGTCTTCAGCGGAAGCAGCACGCCCACCAGACGACGCTGGTGAGAGCGAAGGCGGAGGCGGAGCGGGCGCTCGAGCGGAAGATGGATGAGCGCTCGGATCGGCTGAGTCGGCTGCGGAGGGACGCCGCGGCGATGGCGCGGGCCATCCGAGAGCACCAGGAGGCCATCGCCAGGTCGGATGAAGTTGTTCGCGATCTGATCCAGGAGATCCAGAACCGGCAGCAGCTCGGCCAGAGGCTGGCGGAGCTCCCGCCGTTCGATTTCGAGGCCCACCGCGGTGCGCTGCGCAGGCCGGTGTCGGGAACGGTGACGGCCCGGTTCGGACGACACCAGGATCCGGAACTCAAGACGTGGACCGTGAACCGCGGTGTGAATGTAGCGGCACCGGAGGGGACGGACGTGGTGGTCGTGGCCCCGGGAGAGGCCGTGCTCGTGGACTGGTACCGGGGATATGGTCAATTTGTGCTGCTGCGGCATCCGGGCGGGTTCTATACGCTCTACGGCCACCTGCAGACCGTGCTCGTGAACAAGGGGGAGATCCTGGCCGAGGGCGCGGGCATCGGGACGGTGGGTTCCACAGGGAGGCTGGACGGCGAACCCCAGCTCCACTTTGAGGTCATGCGCGGGGAAGAGGTGCTGGATCCGGAGGTGTGGCTGAGTCCGGCGGGAAGCCGGTAGCGACGAAGCCTCGCTTCGGTGCAGACCCGCTCCCGCAGCGGGGCCTTCTGGCTGCAGTTTTGTGCGTCGCCGCTTCGGGTCGAGGGGCGGCGAACGCGATTGTTCGAGGCAACGGGTCGGTTTTGACCGGAGGCGGTGAGGCATGGACTACAGCGCGGCCGTGGCCTTTCTCGGATCGGACGATTCGTACCTGCTTTCCACCCATCTGAACGCGGACGGTGACGGCTATGGCGCGATGCTTGCGCTGGGCGAGTTGCTGACCCGCATGGGTCGGACATACCGAATCGTTCTGAGCGATGAGAAGGTGAATGAGAAGCTCTCGTTTCTACCGGGATTCGATCGCATCGAGTGTCTCGGAGATGTGGAAAGAAAAGGTCCGGTGGGGCGCGCGATCTTTGTGGACACCCCGGTCATCGCCCGGGAGCGTGTGGGTGATGTGGCTCTCCTGGTGGGGGACGAAACACGGACCCTGATCATCGATCACCACAGGGGCCACTCGGACGAGGGGGACGTACGGCTGGTCGATCCGGACGCGAGCGCCGCCAGCGAGCTGGTCTACAGGCTGATCGAGTGCACGAATGTGCCCATGGCGCCCGAGATGGCTACCCAGGTCTACGCCGGGATCGTGTTCGACACCAAGCTTTTCAAGTTCTCCAATCCGAGGCGGGCGCTGAAGGTGTGCGCCGAGCTGGCGGATCTGGGGGCGGATCCTGAGGGGATCGCGGACGCGCTGTTTGCCCAGCAGTCGTACGAGACGGTTAAGACCCTCGGGGTCGCGCTGTCGAACCTGGTCCTCCACCTGGACGGGCGGCTGAGCGTGCTCTCTATCGACCACGACACGTACCTGCTCGGCGGGGACCTGGACACGGTGGTTGACCGGGCCACGGCCATCGAGGGCCTGCTGAGCCG
>CAZNWW010000204.1:0-2570 GCA_964576155.1 uncultured Myxococcales bacterium
CCGGTCTGCATGGAGACGGGGGCGGCGAGGAGATCGTCCCTGAAGGCTGCCCCTGGACCGGGGACGCGCCGTCCCTCCCTCCCCTTCATGTCGAGGGACGCCGGATTGTGGATGTGTACGGACGCACCGTACTCCTGCGTGGCGCCAACGCAGGGAACCAGGCCAAGAAGCCCCCTCACCTGCCCTGGGAGGGCGCTGCCTTCGGCGAGGCCGGCTTCGACGAAGACCTGGCGCGGTACTACGACTTCCCCTTCGAGTGGGGGCTCAACTGCATCCGCCTGACCGTGTTCTGGGAGGCAATCGAGCCGGTCCGGGGAGAGTACAACGAGGCGTACGTGGAACAGACAAAGGCCCAGGTGGAGGCAGCGTACGCCCGGGGAATGTACGTGTTCCTGGATTTCCACCAGGATCTCTACAGTCGGGTCCTTGGGGGCAGCGGCGCGCCGGCCTGGGCGCTGCCCGATCCTGGCAGGGAGCCCATCCCCCTGGACGACGTGATGTGGTTCTTGAAGGCCCTGAGCGGCAAGGAAGCGATGGCCGCGTACGACTACTTCTGGGCCAACGAGGACGGGGTGAGGGACTCGTACATGGATATGGCGTTGTGGTTCTCGACGCGCTTTGCGGACGTCCCGGGGGTCATGGGCATCGACCTGATGAACGAGCCCACCCCGGGTCTGGACGGCAAGGAGGACGCGGAGGCTTGGTTCGCTGAGGTGCTCAAGCCCTTCTACGAGGAGCTGGGCTCGGCGATCCACGCGGAGGTCCCCCGCTATGTCCTCTTCGTGGAGTCCACCAGCCTCGAGGCGGCAGGGGTGAGCCTCGGGTCGGGCCTGCCGCGGCCCGACCTAGACAACATGGTCTTCGCCCCCCACTACTACAACATCACTCAATTCCTCTCGGGCATCTACGACGGCAAGATCGAGTTGATCCGCGAGGGTCTGGGGGACTGGGAAGCGAACGCCGAGGCCTTTGGCGTCCCGCTGCTCCTCAGCGAGTACGGCTTCAGGGGATACTCGGAGGCGGGGAACCCGGAGTCCTACCTGCCGGACCACTACCGCGTGATGGACGAGCTGTTCATGCACGGCACCATATGGAGCCACGAGGTCACGTCCACCTACTGGAACAACGAAGACTGCGCGTTCGTGGATGGTACCTGGGAGGAGCGGCCCGACATGGCCGATTCCCTGTCGCGCCCCTATCCCCGCTTTACCTCCGGAGAGTGGATCTCCTTCGACTACGACCCCGAGGTCCACACCGTCGAGTTCCGCTATACCGTAGCGGATACCTGCGGCGCGCCCACGGTCCTGGTCCTGCCCCGTCGGCACTATCCCGTCGAGCCCGCAGTGACCCTGGCCTTCGGCGAGTGGGAGTACAATCCGACGAGCATGGAACTCCTGGTCTTCGACGGCGACGCCGCCACAGGGTCCGAGCAGGTTGTCGAGGTCGGGCCGTAGCTATTACACGTGACATCCACCTTCACACGGCGGAGGTCACTGCCCAGATTCAGTCAAGGCATAATCCATGTAGTGCTTCTCCGAAGTCAAGGTGGGTCCTCCGGATTTGCCTGGTCTTAGAAAGGACTGCCGTCCACCCGGGTGCCGGGAGAGAAGACTGCGCCGTCGGCGCCGTCGGCGGACGAGTGGGGCACGAAGGCTCCCGTGAGGTCCGGGTCACGACTCAACGATTCGTCGCTCACCGCCGGGTTGCCTCCCGCGTCGCCATAGGCGAAGACCGCCACCGTGAGAAGATCAGTGTCGACGAGGCGCACCAGGTCGCCGGTGTCGTCCAGGTCCAACCCGAAGGGAATTCCGGGATCCTCGGCGTTGGAACAGGCGTAGAAGATCCCGTCGGTGCTCTCCGGCGCGTCGCCGCCGCCGAAGAGCACAATAGCGTCCAGGGGTCCCAGCGTGGTCCCGGCGGGGAAGGTGTGCCGGGGCAGCCACTCCTCCCAGTCGTTCTCAACCACCATCCAGTCCGACAGATCCAGGATCTCGTTGCTCACGTTCACCAGCTCCACGAACTCGTCTTCGATGGGATCCTTGGTGCCGTCCTGGTTGGGATCGCCGTTGGTGCTGCCGTCGGCGAGCACTTCGTTGAACAAGATCTTACCGGCGAAGAGGCTCATGCCGTCGTCCAGACAGACCCCCTCGAGGCAGATCTCTCCATCGGGGCATTCCTCTAACTCATCGCACTCAGGCACGAAAGGCCCGCAGAAGCCCAGGATGCAGCTCTCGCCCGGCTCGCAGTCGTAGTCCAGCTCGCATGGTTCAGGCTCGACCACCTCCGGCTCGACCACATCAAACTCACGTGGTCCATGGTGGAACGCTGACCCCCTGTTCCCCCTCTCCGCATCACCTTCCTCCTTGGTTGGTGTTCCAGATCTAGATCACCGGTGTGGCGGAGTCAAACCGGGATCCGCGCGAGGCGCTTGATTCCATGGCCCGACGTGGCTATCGTAGCGTCAACTTGAACCTCCCTGACGAGGAGAACGGACATGCGTACCCTGGCGATCATGCTGGCGTTGACGGTGATGGCTCTCGGCTGCGGCGGAGAAAAGAAGGGCGACGAGA
>CAZNWW010000204.1:2670-7026 GCA_964576155.1 uncultured Myxococcales bacterium
AGAAGACGGAGAAGAAGACGGAGAAGAAGACGGAGAAGAAGACGGAGAAGAAGACGGAGAAGAAGACAGAGAAGACAGAGAAGAAGACAGAGAAGACAGAGAAGAAGACAGAGGCACCGTCCGAGGAGCCCGCGAAGGAGGAGGCCGTAGCGGCCCCCGCAAAGCTCGCCGAGCTGGACCTGTCCAAGGCCTCCGAGGAGGTCCCGGTGGTCATCATGGCCCCCGAGGGCGCGGCGGCCAAGGAGCAGTTCGGCGTCGTAGAGGTCAAGGCCGGCGACGGCTTCCAGCTCCAGGTGAGCACCAAGGACTCCAACGGCCTGGCCGCGCTCAAGAAGGAGCACGAGGCCAACACCATGAACAAGCTCAAGCGCTTCCTGGTGGACACACCCGACGCGATCCTCTACGAGTCCGAGGTCATGGGGAAGACCGAGTTCCACTTCGCCGCGTACGTGAAGTTCGACGAGGAGAAGTGGGTCTTCTGCGAGGACAACAAAGGCCCCTTCTACACGCAGGCCCAGGCCGAGACGATGTACGCCGCGTGCCTCACCGCCAAGGCCAAGGGCGCCGCGGAGGCGGCCCCCGCCGAGGAGGCAAAGGCTGAAGGGACCGGCGATACGTGTGATGCGTATGCGAAGTGCTGCATGGCCTACGCGGACGCGCTGGGCAAGGTCCAGGGCGTGCCCGAGTCCGCTGTCACAGCGACCAAGGACGGCTGCAAGCAGATCGAGCAGCTCAAGACCATGGGCGCGGCCGCGGCCCAGGCCTGCCAGCAGGGCCTCGACGCCATGAAGTCGGCCGGCGAGGCCTACAAGGCCATGCCAGGGTTCGTCTGGCCGGAGGCCTGCAAGTAGCGAGCGGCTACCGGAGCTGCTCCGCGATCCCGACCAGGTCCGGGAACTCCTCCCGCGCGGGGGGCGGCTCCTCGGTGAGAGTGTCCGCGGCAACCTGGATGACCGCGGCGAAGTCCTCCACGCCCACGTATTGGCTCCACCTGTACCTCTTCCGTTCTGATTCACTATACTGGAGGAGTCGAAATGAACTCTGGAGCCTCTGCTGTGGTGTATCTATATGCGGTGCTGCTCTCGCTGTCTCCTGTGGTCCCGCAGGGCGCTGCGGATCCAGCGGTCGAGCAGCAATTCCAGGAGTCAGGTCCCCTCCCCAGGTGGCCACGTGGCCGAAATGATCGGTTTTAAGGCCCGGCACCGCGTTCTGCCGCTCTCGGATTTCAGCGATGAACCGCCGTTCAACCTCGTCGAGGATCTCGTGCATGAAGAAGCTTGCGTCGTTGTCCGGCTTCTTCTTGTTTTCGATATTCGTCTGGATCTCGGCGATCTTGGCCAGCGCCTCGGCCCGGGTGTAATCCGCCAGGTTCTTCGGTTTTGTTCTCATGAACTGCCGTCCCTTCCATTTGAAAGGTGAGAGGAACCGTCCTCGGTTGTTGTCCTGTCAGTCGTCTGCGGCCGTGGTGTCGTCATGGGCGGCGAGGGTGAACGAGAAGGTGCTCCCTCGACCCTTCTCGGACTCAGCCCAGATCCGCCCGCCGTGGTGGGCGACGATCTTACAGCAGATGGCGAGGCCAATTCCTGTGCCCGGGTAGGCACTGCGCGTGTGCAGGCGCTTGAACATCCGGAAGATATGGTCAGCGTACTCGGGCTCGAAGCCGATCCCGTTGTCGGACACATGGAAGGTCCATAGATCGTCCTGCCAATCGGCGCGGATCTCGATGCGCGTCGGGACCTCGTCGCACCGGAACTTGAGCGCGTTGCTGATCAGGTTCTGGAAGAGCTGGGCGAGCTGCGATGGGTCGGCGTGGACGCTCGGGAGCTCGCCCACGACCACCTCGGCCTGCATCTCCTCGATCTTTCCAGAGAGGAGGCTCAACACCCCTCGGACGGTGTCGCCGGAACTCGTCGAAACAAAGTCTCGACCGCTCGTCTCGATCCGGGAGAGCTCCAGCAGATCGTTTATCAGAGCCTGCATGCGGTGCGCTGCATCGACGGTGAAGCGGATGTACTCGAGCCCGTCCTCGCCGAAGTGATCTCCATAGCGCTCCTTGATGAGCTGAACAAAGGAGGCCATTGTCCGGAGCGGCTCCTGCAGGTCGTGGGAGGCGACATACGCGAACTGCGACAACTCCGTGTTGGACCGTTGCAGGAGTTTGACGGTCTCGGCCAGCGCACGCTCCGTCTTTCTCCGCTCGTGGACCTCGTCGCGCAGTTGCTGGTTGGCCGCCTCGAGTTCCACTGCCGTGGATTTCAGTTTCTCGTGGGCCTGGCTGTTCTGGACAGCGAGGCCGATTTGCAGCCCGATGGACTCGAGGAACTCGATGAGGTCAAGTGTGAAACGGTCGTTCTCGGAATCGTTGACCTGCAGCAAGCCAAGGATCCCCCCGCTCACGCGGATGGGTATGAGGGCAACCGACTCGTACCCATCGTCGTTGCGCCGGTTCCGTGTCCGTCCCTGCAGGTCCTCTTCGGTCGACTCCGCGAGCAGTGTTGTAGTGTGGTTCGACCAGAAACTGCCGCCTTCCGTGAAGAAAGGCAGGAGTGGGTCGATGGTGCCATGGATAATGTTGCCGCACATGCAGTCCAGCTCGTAGCTCTCGCCATCCGCTCGCTGGATGCGATTCCCGCACGCGTCCAGGGAGCATAGCGAGTTCTCCGCCTTGATGAAGGTATCGGTGAAGCCGTCGTAGACGTAATAGGGATAATCGCCGTTATCGCACAGGCGGATGGCGATCGCATCGCACTTGGTCACGTCACTGACGTATCGAAGCACGACGCGCAGGGCGTCGCTGAGATCGGTGAAATGGTTCAGCTCCGCGCAGATGTTTCTGCTGGTCCGGTCGAGGCCATTGCGGTCTTCGTGGGTCATCGCCTCCGGCATGATGCGCTCTCCGGTCCGAAACTTTTTTCTTGCTGCGCGTCAACTCTACTGTCTTGACCACAGGTACGCAATAGCAGAGGCCGGGCCACCAGCGAACGCCGGAGAGAATGGGAGGTGACAGATCCCTCCGGAGGCATCTTTTGCCCCAGGAATGCGCCATTTGTGGATCAAGACTTTCGTTCTCGTTTTGAATGGTGTATTTTCAGGACGATTTGGCATCACAACCATCAAGGAGGACTCTGATGAAGAAGTTATGCCTCGCTGTGTTCGTGCTGATTTTCGCGCTCGGAATTGTCGGCTGTAAGGACGGCAAGGACGATGACGCAGCGGCGGTACCGACCTGCAAGGAGGTCTGTGCCAAGAAAATCGAGATCCAGAAGCAGGGTGCTTCCGAAGCGGAGTTGAAAGACTGGGAGCAGGAAGGGGCCCAGGCGCAGAAAGAATGCGAAGCGGAGTGTCCCGAGTACTGCGATGACGAGTGCAAGACCTGTGTGATGGCTGCCAAGGACAAAGATGGCTTGAAGGCCTGCAAGAAGGCCGCCAAGAAGCGCCGGAAGGCGAAGAAAAAGGCCGACGAAGGAAAGAAGTAGAGACGGACGAACGGGCCACTTCCAGAGCAAGTCTCGCTTGGCATCCAGCGTTGGACCGCCAAGAGAACCCTCGACACTATCCCACCGAGCCCCGCGGTAACCCTCGCCTTCGGCGAGTGAGAGTACAATTCCCCGACGTAGTTTTCTTCACACGGTGGAAGTCATTCTGACGGGACCGGCGTAGAATATAGGGGAAAGACAAAGGAGTGGGCACATGATGCGATGGCTCGCAGTGACGATGATGGTGGCGGCTTGCGCGGGTGCGCCTGCGGGGCAGCCGGCGGACGACTCGGATGTTGGGCTCCCGGATCGGGAGTTCGTGGTCGAGGGGATAGGCAGGCTCCGGCTGATCACTAACCCATACTGGAAAAAGGACGTGGGGCTCAACGATTACGGTCGCCTGTGCCGGGACCGCCTCGGGGAGGGCTGGCGTATTGCGCCGGGTAGCTACCACCCGTCGTTCCTGGATCACCTGGGGGGAAAGGAAGAGAGCCAACTGCTTGCATTCCTTGACCGGCATGGGATCGAATTCGCGAAGCTCGACCGGGTTTGCGCTCCCTGTGTACCCGATGCTGCCCCATGTCCCTGCACCGATCGGTGGGTCTCTGACAAGCTGTTCTGTTTGAAGCAGAAGTGATTGCAGTCAAGATCTCCATGGGCTGTTGCCCAAACCGGGCGTGATGCAAAGCAGTTGGTAGCGATGAGTTACCCAGGGCCTCCGGCCCTGGGCACCGGTCTTCGACCTGGGTTAGCAGAACAAAGAGGGGCAGACCTCGCCGGACTGTGGGGGAGGATCCGGTGGGGACATATGAGCAGTTTCTGACAGGTCTACCTGACCGCCCTAAGGCCAATGCCAGTCAGATAAGGCTTCCAAGGTGTC
>CAZNWW010000205.1:0-7025 GCA_964576155.1 uncultured Myxococcales bacterium
GTTGAGATGGGACCAGTCCTGCCAGGGCTCCTCCGGCGCAATGTGCGCACACGCGAACCACTGCCAGACCTTCTCGTCGGTGAAGCGGTCGTACTCGAACACGATGCCCCCATGGGGGATGTGGCCGCAGCCCTCGTTGTCCGTGAGCATCAGCCAGTGGCCCTCATCCCCGATCGGCTGGAAGTCGTGGTGGACGTTCATCCACTTCTCCCAGAGGACGTTCCCCTCCCAGTCCACGAAGCCGGGCTGGATCTTGCCATGTGTGCCGCCGATGAGGACGCCCCCGGGCACGGTCTGTGTGTCCGTGTCGCTCCCCGGGTCGTTGGTGGCCCGCTGGTGGTACCAGCGGTACCGGCCCATGTCATCCACCATGACCACGAGGAGTGGAGGCTCGTCGAAGTCGTTGGTGAGGTTGAAGAGGGTCCAGCCCTCCTGCATCTTGTTCGGCTTGTGGACCTGGAGGTCGAGCTCGGGCAGGAAGTCGGGCAGCGGTCCGACCTCCAGGGGTTCGACGAGCTGACCCACGCTGCCGGCTTCGTCCACGGAGCGCGCCACCACCTGGCAGTTTGCGTCCTCCCAGAAGCCCATGACGAAGGCCCGGTGGTCGGTGCGGAGCAGTTCGTCCACCAGATCCACCGTGTACCCATCGCCGCACTCCACGTGGAGCTCTGTGGTGGCGAACACGTCGGTGTCCCACTCAATGTAGAAGGACAACACGCTCGCGGGGTTCTGGATGATCATGAGGCCGGTGATGGCCACCTCAGCGAGGGTGTCCACTCTCGGCAGGGTATCGGGCCCGGTGTCGTTGGGCGTGACTTCATTGCCCACGTCATGAGGTCCGCTCTGGTCCTCGGAGGGCGACGGCGAGAGCGGGGCCGGGCAGCCCGTGAGGAGGATGGGCAGGAGGAGGATCAGGAGCCGCTTCATCGTTATTCTCCGTTGGATGCCTGGGAACTGGTCAGCGCACACATCATATTGAAGATGGGCGTGGATTCAATTAGTCTCGTTCCGATGACCTGTCCCGCAACCAGCGCGCAAGAGATCCTGCTGATCTTTCCGCCCCTGAATCCCATGATCCGGCACCCGGAGATAGGGCTGCCCCAGCTGTTGGGATGGCTCCGGCGCCAGGGCGCCCGAGCTGGGATGGTGGACCTCAACGCAGCCTTCCTGCGCGGTTGGATGCGTCGCGACGACGTCCTCGACGAGCTGTTGGTCGCCCTCTCACCGCAGACGCGGGGGCGCCTGGCGGAGGAGCTGCGGGTCCTGCGTTTTCGAGCCGACGCGTTGGCCGCCCGGCTCCCTGACGGGCCCGGCGTCCGAGGGGGCCGCCCGGCGTCCCGCAAGGTGATGGACCACCTCTATCGTGTGGTAGCCCTTCCCCTGGCCGATGAGGGGGAGCATCCCGACCCGGGCCCGCAGGCCCTCGGCGTGATCCTCCGGGCCTCCGCGGCGGAGCGGGACCTGGCGGTCCTGGCCGAGGATCGGCTGGCCAGGATGATCCACGATGATCTCCTCGGCCCCGACGGGTGGACTCCGGGCAACTTGATGGCCGCCCTGTCCCGCCCGTCGGCGCTGTTTGACTGGTTCCTGGATGTGTGGCTTGCGCCCCGAATCCCGGACGAGATGCGGGTAGTGGCCGTGTCTGTTCATGGAAGCCCTCACCTCGCCCCGGCTCTGCGAATCGCCGCGTGGTTGAAGGCCAGGCGGCCTGACCTGGCGGTGATCTTCGGTGGGCCCTGGTGCATGGCTGCGGAGGATGTGATCTCTGGAGATTTGGGCTTCTTCGACCATGTTGACGGGGTCTGCACGGGGGAGGGTGAGGGGCCGTTGATCGCCCTGGTGGAGGCCCTCCGCAGCCGGCAGGGAGTCAACTCCGTGTCGGGCTTCCTCGTGCGGGACGGTGCCGCGGTCCGTTCCACCGGCGCTTCCCTGCAGATCCCCCTGGACGCGGTCGGACCGCCGGATTATTCGGACGTGGACTGGGACCTCCATCCGGAGCGGACAGTAGCGTTCCGCACGGTGCGCGGCTGCACATGGAGCCGCTGCCTGTTCTGCTATCACGTCTTGAACGACAAGCCCGGATGTCCTTCGGACCCCGGTTTCACGGAGATCCAGGCCAGGGACCTGCGGGATCTGGTTCGCTGGGCTGTGGACTCAGGACGTGTGGAGACCCTGGTTCTCGCCGATAACGCTACGCCCCCCGGGGTGCTGGACGCGGTCGCCGCTGCCCTGGGGGGCGAGGACGCGCCGCTGCCCTGGGAGTCCATGGCCCGAGTGGATCCGGGGATCAACCAGGATCGGGCCGCCAGGTGGTCGAGGAGCGGCTGCAGCGCGCTGTCCTTCGGGCTGGAGACCAGCGACCCGGAAGAGTTGAAGCGGCTCGGGAAGGGCATCACTCTGGATGTGGCCGAGGCCAGCCTCGCTGCGTGCCGGGCGGCAGGGATAGCCACCCGAGTCTTCGCGCTGGATTATCCGTCGCAGCCGCCGGGGGCCTATGAGGACACCCTGGAGTGGCTGCTGGCTCGATCCGCGGATGTGAGCGACCCCATCCCGCTTCGCTTCGCGCTGGGCAGGGGATCCGGTGCCTATCGAGCCCCGGAGGCGATGGGGATCCGCCTCCGAGCGGATCATCCGAACTGGTATAACGTGTTCGACGTGCCCTTCGACGCGCCGGAGTGGCGCGGCCCGGAACCCTTCCGGGAGGCAACGGAGGAGGCCATGGTGAAGTTCGAGCAGCGGCGTCACGAAGCACGGTCCGGTCGGGACCTTCTCCTCTTCCTCCCATTTGCGGTCTCCGACTTCAAGGACAAGGGCTTCTTCGCGTACCCTGCCTGCTACCACCTGGAAGCCGCGCTCCGCGTTGAACCCGGGATGATTGAGGCCTGGGAGATCGAGGCCCTGCCCTTCCGGCCGTCGACCTCCGGCCCCATGGCCCATGGGGATCGGCTGTGGGAGCGTATCTTCTACCAAATCCAGAGTCGCAGCCCGCGGGCGGTGGCCTTCAGCCTCTATGGATGGAGCCTTGCACCCTCCCTCAGGTTGGCCCGAGCCCTGCGGGCCGCGGCGCCGGGGATCCTCATTCTGGCCGGCGGGCCCGAGATTGCGGACCGGGAGGAGCTCGCCCTGCGCTGGGATGCCTTCGATGTCCTGATCGAGGGCGATGGGGAGGTGCCACTCTCTGCGGTGCTCCGGCCGGAGCAGGTGATCACAGAGCTGGAGACGATCCTCGGATCGGAGTCCGTGCGGTCCATCGTGTTCTTCGACTATGATCTCCTGTCGATCTATCAGGACGACCTCGACACGATCCGCAGGATCCTAGCGGTTCTCCAGACCAGGCCCGAGGTCGCCGTGCAGTTCTTCACCAGCCCGGGGAACCTGGGGCGCCCTGAGTTGGCCGAGCTGGTCGAGTCTCTGCGGATCAGCAGGATCATGGTGGGCATCCAGTCCATGTCTCCAGCGGCCCTTCGTGCGGTGAATCGTGGCTGGGCGGTGTCCCAGCTCGACGATCTGGATGCGCCGCCCCCGGACCTGCGGCGCCATGTGGTGATCGAGCTGGTCTATCCCCTCCCCGAGGAGACCCCGGAGACCTTCTTCGGGGGGCTGGACCGCTTGGTGCGCATGGGGTATGGACGCTTCCAGGTCTTCCCTCTGGTCGTGTTGCGTGGCACCGCGCTGCGCCGAGAGGCCACAAGATGGGGCCTGCAGTTCATGGAGGACCCGCCGAGCTATGCGCTCGAGACCGCTTCCTTCCCCGCCGCGGCCATGCGTGAGGCCCGTGGGGTAGCTTGGATCCTGTCACTCCTCAATGAGTTCAACGGCACCGAACCCGACGACGTCGACGCCCTGGATACATACGTGCGGGCGACACCCGGGCTCATCGGGGAACTTCGGGCACGGGTCCGGGACGGCGCGCCCCTGGACCGGATCCTCGGTGACGTGATGGACGCGATCCACGGGGAGACCTTCGTCGGCGCAGATGCGGTCGATGACTTCCTCGTGATCGCCGGTCGGGACGAGATCCTTGCCCAGCGGGTTCCATCCTCCGGTGGGGACGAGGCCCCGCGGGCTGTCGAGGTCGGGGTTGCGACCCGGCGCGATGCGTTCCCGCCGGCAGCGTGTCTGCCGTGAGGATTCGCCACGCCGACGGGGATGTGGATCTGCAGATTTTCGGGGAAGAAGACGGGCGGCTGTACTACAAGGCAGGGGGACGGTACAAGGTGGCCTACTCAGGCACCCTGGAGGACCTCGCTGTCGTGGATGATCTGGTGCGATACCTGGAGGATGAGAAGTGAAGAAGAAGATCCTGACTACGGCCCTCCTCGTGCTGGTCCTGATCCCGCCCCGGGCGGACGCCTGCACGAATTTCATGGTGTCTCCGGGCGCGTCGGCGGACGGCTCGTCGATGATCACATATGCCGCGGACGCCCACGTCCTGTACGGCGAGCTGTACCACATCCCTGCGGGTATCCACGCGCCTGGGGAGATGTTGGAAGTCCACGATTGGGACACGGGCAAGTTCATGGGGCGCATCCCGCAGGTCCCCGAGACCTACGCCATAGTGGGTCTCATGAACGAACACCAGGTCACCATCGGGGAGACAACCTACGGGGGCCGCAAGGAGCTGGTCAGCGACAAGGGGATCCTGGACTACGGGAGCCTGATGTTCATCGCGCTCCAGCGGGCGAAGACTGCGCGGGAGGCTGTCGAGGTCATGGGTGCGCTGGTTGAGGAGTATGGGTACCGGAGCTCCGGCGAGGCCTTCTCCATCGGCGACCCTGACGAGGTCTGGTTCATGGGGCTCATAGGCAAGGGCAAGGGCCGCAAGGGCGCTGTCTGGGTCGCCCGCCGGATCCCCGACGGCTACGTCTCGGCCCACGCCAACTACGTCCGCATCGGGACCTTCCCTCTGAACGACAAGAAGAACTGCCTCTACTCCAAGGACGTGATCACCTTCGCCAGGGAGATGAAGTTCTTTGACGGCGCAGACAAGGACTTCAGCTTCGCGGCCGCGTACGCCCCCATGACCTGGAAGGACGCACGGATCTGCGAGGCCCGGGTGTGGAGCTTCTTCCGCCGGGTGGCGCCGTCCCTGGACCTGGCGCCGAACTTCGTGGACCCGAAGACCGCTGAAGAGGTGAGATTGCCCCTGTGGGTGAAGCCGGACAGGAAGCTCACCCAGCGGGACCTGATGAACCTCATGCGGGACCACTTCGAGGGTACGCCCCTGGACCTCTCCAAGGGCGTCGGCGCCGGACCCTACGAGCGGCCCTATCGCTGGCGGCCACTCTTCTGGGAGTACGACGGGAAGAAGTACGCAAACGAGCGGGCCACCGCGACCCAGCAGACCGGGTTCTCATTCGTCGCGCAGATGCGGGCGGGTATTCCCGGGCCCATCGGCGGGGTGTTCTGGTTCAGCGTGGACGACGCAGCCAGCACGGTCTACGTGCCGATGTACGCAGGGATCCGGGAGGCCCCCTGGGAGTATCGGGTGGGCAACGGTGACTTCGAGACCTTCACCTGGGACTCCGCGTTCTGGGTCTTCAACTGGGTCGCCAATCAGGCCTACGCCCGATACCGGGACATGATTCAAGACATCAAGGTGGTCCAGAACGAGCTGGAGGGTCAGTTCATTGCGCTCCAGCCGGAGGTGGACGCGGCCGCGCTGGCCCTCTGGAAGAAATCCCCTGAGCTGGCCCGGGACTACCTCACCGAGTACAGCGCGAAGCAGGCGAAGAAGACCGTGGATCGTTGGCGCCTCCTCGGCTCCCAGCTCTTCGTGAGGTACCTGGACGGCAACGTCCGGGACGCGCAGGGGAAGGTCACACATCCGCCGTATCCGGAGCATTGGTACAAGCGGATCATCGAGGATAGCGGGGATCACTTCCTGATTCGGCGATTGGAGGGGGAGCCGGCTGAAGAGGAAAGCCACTGACAGTCGTCCATTTCCTGAAAAATCTCCCTCCCCATGTTGAAGCAGTGCCCCCCGTCTGGTACACCCTCTGGAATCAATCGCTTCACCCGGAGTCCGACATGACCCGTAATATCTTCCTGTGCATCGCTGTGGTCCTTTCCCTCTCCTCCTATGCCTGCGACTCGGGCGGTGGCAGCTCGCAGACCTGTGAGCCTGGCGCGACGGAGATCGAGGCCTGTGAGATCGAGCCCTTCCTGGAGTGCACCCGCACCTGCCTCGAAGACGGCAGCGACTGGGGCCCCTGCGAGGGCTGCCCCGAGGTTCACCCCTGCGACGGTTTGGACTGCGGCGGCCATGGCGATTGCGAGATCTTCGGAGATGAGGCCGTGTGCAACTGTGAGAGCGGCTACCTGCCCGAGGGGCTGGACTGCAAACCCAAGGACTGCACCCCGGATTGTACTGGCAAGGACTGCGGGAGTGACGGCTGTGACGGCACCTGCGGGGGCTGTGATCCCACGCAGGAATGCGTCGACGGCTCCTGCCTCTGTTCGCCGTTGTGTGAAGGCAAGGTCTGCGGGGACGACGGTTGCGGCAGCGTCTGCGGGGACTGTGGCGCGGACGAGACCTGTCAGGCCGGCGCGTGCGTGTCCTGCGAGGCGGATTGCTGGGGAAAGGAATGTGGCGACGACGGCTGCGGCGGGTCCTGCGGTGACTGCGGCGCCGGGACGACCTGCCAGGGCGGGACCTGCCTCTGCGCGCCGGATTGTGCGGGCAAGGAATGTGGTGACGACGGTTGTGGCTCGGGGGCGACCTGCGGGGACTGCGGCGCCGGCGAGTCCTGCCAGGACTACGAATGCGTCGCCTGCATCCCGAACTGCATGGGCAAGGCCTGCGGTGACGACGGCTGCGGGGACTCCTGCGGCGAGTGCGCCGGGGGCATGATCTGCTCCGGGGGCCAGTGCCTGAGCCAGGGCTCGAGCTGTGTCGGCTCCTGCGGCGGGATGGCGCCGGATTCATGCTACTGCGATGATAGCTGTGTGGATTTTGGGGACTGCTGCCCAGACGCCTGCGACGCGTGCCCGACATTGCAGGGTTGCGGGGGCGGCTGCGATCC
>CAZNWW010000206.1:0-2532 GCA_964576155.1 uncultured Myxococcales bacterium
GCGCGTGCATCCTCGCCGTGCCTTTGGTGATGAAGTCCAGGTAGGTCCGGGCCTTGTCGGAGAGGTCCTCACCGAGATCCTGGGCCAGGAACTCGGCGAACGCGACCACAGACTGAAGGGGCGATTGCAGATCGTGAGACGCGCTGTATACGAAGGAGTCCAACTCCTTGACCCTCTCACGGAGGGTCTTGACCAGGTCCTTCTCCCTCAGATGCAGCCGCGCGGCGTCCAGCGCGAGGGACGCTGCATCTGCGGTGATCCGGGCAAGCGGAACGTAGCGGTCCATGTGCTCGACGAAGGCGACCTCCCGGACAAGGAACCGCACCTGGGATCCGTCCCCCAGGACGATGACGAGCTCCAGGCCGGTGCCTTCCGGGGTCACATCGACGTGACTGGAACGGGCCGGCGCCCCCGCCGCTGTTTCGGTGGTCGGAAGATCCTCCTCCTCGACTGTTCGGGGCGCGAAGAGCATCTCCAGGGTCTCTCTGAGCTGGATACGGATCGCAGGGCCATCCAGGACGCTCCCGAGTCTCGTCACGAAGTCTACAAGGACCTCTCGATCCGCTGCGACGGCGTGCGCCCTGCGGAGGGACTCCTCCTGCTGCTCGGCGAGGCGAAACGCGCGGATCCGCTCCAGCTCCAGGGTCAGGAGGCCTTCCAGATGGCTGGACCCGACGATCCTCCGCTCCCAGGGGATGCCTGCGCATTGTGAGAAGGCCTCCATCTCCTGGTCCCAGGGCCCCTCGGGGCCGGTGTCCAGGAAGAGGAGGCGGGACGAGGATTCCATGTAGAACTCGCGGGCGGTGGCTTCGTCGAAGTTCCAGATTTCGAACACGACCTCGCGCCAGATCTCGAGCCACCCCGGGAGCACCAGGAAGACCCGCTCCGCGAGCAGGGCCTCCGTGGCCTCCGCGCCCATGAAGAGCTCCCCCTGGGTAGCGGTATCCGTCACCCTGACCCGCGGGTGGTCGATCAGGGCGAGGCGGCTGCCGTTCGGGGTGTGGTTGCCGGGGCGGCGGATGCAGTTCATGCAGATGGCGATGACGTCGTTAGCGTGCTCGAGGAGAGAATCCAGCGCTACGTCACAATCCACCTGCGGGATCGACCCGGCGGTGTGGCATTGTCCGGGGACTGACTCGACGGGGACGTCGACGCAGCCGAGGCGATCCAGGGCCCGCCGGGTCTCACCCTTCAGGAGGGAGCAGCAGAGGACACCGATGTCCCGCTCACCCATCTATAGATTCCAGGATCGGGTAGGCGCCGAGTTCACGCGCTGCGTCCATGAGCGCATGGATGGTATCGTCGGGGACCTGGAATGGGATCTCCCCGTGGTTGTCCGAGAGGATGTAGCCGCCGCCGGGCGCTGCTACCGCGATACACGCCTTGACCGCGGCCCGGATCTCCGCCGTGCTCCATCGGGTCATCTCGATTCCGTTGAGGTTTCCGATGACCGCCAGGCGGCCTGCGCATTGGCGCTTGACCTCCTCGAGGTCCTCCTGGCTGCTCACCCCGACGGCGATTGCGCCTGTGGACGCATAATCGTCGATACGGCCCAGGGACCTGCCGCTGGCCAGGTGGTACGCCGCGGCGCCCTTGAAGCCGGTGATGGTCCGGCGTGCGACGGGCAGCGCGACCTCGTTGAACAGGGCGTTGTCAGAGAGGTCCACCGCCGAGAGGGGATCGTAGTACGCCACTGCGGTGGCTCCGGCCGCGAACTGGGCGTTTGCCCAGTCCGTACAGAAGCGAGTGGTAACCTCCAGGAGGCGATGAACTGCGGGCCGGTCATCCTGAAGGAGGTCCAGCCAGCCAGAGAAGCCCACGAGCATCACCGGGAGCGTGAACGGAGAGATGGCCACCCCGATCACCGGCACCTCCCCAGCCGCTTCATCGGCCAACCCCAGGGTGATCTTCAGTCCGTCCTGGAGCAAAGGGATGTCTTCGATCCGCGGGACCTCGAGGTTGAAGATGTCCGACCGGCTGTGGATCACCGGCTCCCCCGCGTTGGGCGGGCCGTCGTCCGCGAAGATCGCCCGCCCGCCGAATGCTACGTACTCCACCGCCCCGTAGGTCAGGGCGTTGTAGCAGTCGTGTCCGTACTTTCGGCGCAGCCGCAGTTGGCCCTCGATGACGTGCTCAGGTCTGGAGAAGTACTCCTCGATCGTGAGCCCCAACTCCTTGGCGCCGTGCATAGTCACCGTAAGCATCACGGGGACGCGGTCAGGCTCTTGGTGCGAGAGGGTCGTCCCGAACCGCTCCATGGAGGTCATGGTGTCGCTCATACCACACCCCCATTCCAGGCCGCGATGAGTCGCAGGGCATCCGCCGCGCTGCGCCCCATGGCGTCGGCGCCGACGCGCCGCCACAGCTCCGGGTCGTGTGTGAAGGGGGCCCCGCCGACGATGAGCCGGACGTGATCCAGGCCCCGCTCATCCAGCAGGGTCCGGACCTCTCTTACGTGCAACGCCCGGTGGAGCATCAGGACGGAGACCATGAGGACCTCGACGTTCGCCTCCACCGCCCGATCCACCAGGT
>CAZNWW010000206.1:2542-7011 GCA_964576155.1 uncultured Myxococcales bacterium
TCCCGCGGAGCGCAGGATCGATACCAGGATCCGTTTGCCCAGGGCGTGGTGATCCTCCAGCACGGCCACACCGATGATTGGCGGTCTCAGCAACGAAAGGACCGGCTCGGTCCACCTCTGGATGGCCGCCTCGAGGAGGCGTCCGGACATGTATACCTGAGAGAGCGCAACACTCCCCCGCTCCCAGCCGTCTCCGATCCGCTCGAGGGCTGGTGCGATGATCCGATCCGCGATCTCCGATGAGGTCAACCCGCTCGAGGACACCGCGCCCTCGAGGACTGCTTCGATGCCGGCTCTATCGATGGAGAGCAGGGCTTCCTCGAGTCGGGCGCTATAATCACCTGCCTTGTTCGCCATCTGCCGGACCTCCCCGAGTCATCGAGTCGAGGTGCTGCTTGTTGTGGTGCCTTCGTCTGTAATGATCGGGTGTCTTGGGGGGCTCTGTCAAGCAGGAGATTTGCCTGGCGGCATCGGATTGCCGGCGCCGATCATCGAGGACACGGATTGAACGGCCTTCGGGTCCTGTGTACCGAGGTAGAAGAAGAGCACAGAGAGATTTTCGACAAGGACTGCGTTGCGCAGAGGGCCGGCGTTGACCGCACGGAATCCGATCTGCTCGGCCAGGGTGCGCACCACACGCAGCGCGTCGACATCGTCCGAACATAGGAAGGTGTCAGCGTCCTGGTTCCCGAAGCGAACGTTCATCAGGTGTCGGGCCGCGAGGGTGTTGAAGGCCTTGACCACTCGGGCTCCCGGAAAGCGCGCAGCGAGGGCCTCAGCGAAAGACCCGACCCCCGCTGGCTGAGGGCCATCGTTCCAGGTGACCGGGGTGACGGTGTCTACCAGGATCTTCCCGGTCAGATCCGCTGTTCCCACCAGGCAGCTGTTTGCATGCTTCCATGGGACCGCCAGGACGACCACGTCGCATGCCTTCGTGGCCTCGCGGATAGAGACGGCGCGAGCGTTCGGGAACGCATCCTCGACGGTCTGTTGTAGACGGGCTCGGTCAGCGTCGTCACCGCCGAACCAGATCTGATTGTCTTGGGCAGCCCACAGCTTCCCCAGGGTACGTCCAGTCTGCCCGGCGCCGATGATCGCGATGTTCATCTCCACTACCTCAGATTGTATACTTGGAGTAGACGCAGGTCTCGCAACTCCCCATGTCCGGGTCGCAGCCCGGGCAGACAGCTTGGAATGAGGGTCGCATGACCTTCGTCGGGTTGGACATCATCTCCAGCCGGTGTGCGCACCAGCCCGGCATTCGGCCGATGGCGAAGAGCGGCGTGAAGACCTCACAGGGGATATCCAGGAGTTGGTATACGAAGGCCGCATAGAAGTCGATGTTCGAGCAGATAAGGAGGTGCTCGTCGCGTTTGAGCTCCCGCAGCACCGTCTGGGTCTCCTCCTCCACGGTGATCCATAGCTCCAGATCATCGAGGCGCCCCTTTTCACGGGCCAAGTCTTCCGCGTACTGCCTCAGCAGGACCGACCTCGGATCACTGCGGGTGTACACCGCATGGCCCATTCCGTAGACCCGTCCATGTCCATCGAAGGCCTCGCCCTGGAGCAGGCGGAAGAGGTAGGTGCGGATCCCCTCCAGGGATCGCGGCGCCGGGACCTCTGCCTTCAGGTCGTCCATGAGCTCGGCGATGCGCCCGTTCTGTCCTCCGTGGAGGGGGCCCTTGAGGGATCCGATGGAGGCAGAAACGGATGAGTAGATGTCAGTCATGGTCGAGGAGACGATGCGGGTGGTGAAGGTCGAGTTGTTCCCCCCGCCGTGATCCGCGTGGAGCACGAGGCAGCGATCCAGGATCCGGGCCTCGACCTCCGTGAACTCCCCGCCCGGGCGGAGCATTCGGAGGAAGTTCTCCGCGCTCGAGAGGCTCGGATCCGGCTCGAGGAGCACGAGATTCTGCCCACGTCGCGTGTGCTCCATGACGTGGTATGCGTAGGCCACCAGGGTCGGCATCCGCGCCACCACCTCCATGGCCTGGCGGACCTGGTTGGCGACGGCCAGGCTCTCAGGGGCCGGGTCCGTGCTGTACAGGGTCAGGATGTAGCGGGCGAGACCGTTCATGATGTTGGGCGTCGGGAAGGCCTGGAGGACGTCTCGTGCGAAGTTCCGGGGGAGGGCGCGCATCTCGGCGAGGGTCTTCGTGAATTTCCTGAGCTCTTCGGGCTCGGGGAATTCTCCGAAGATGAGCAGGTACGACACCTCCTCGAAGGCGAAGCGGGTGCCGGCCTCGTACCGTGCGATGATGTCGGCGAGGTCGATCCCGCGGTAGTAGAGTCGTCCTTCAGCGGGGATCAGGGTTCGCTCTTTGTCATACCCGAAGACCGCTGCGATCGACGTGAGGCCTACGAGGACGCCGGAGCCGTCGTCGTTCCGCAGGCCGTGCTTCACGCCGTACCGTTTGAAGCACGCCGGCTTGAAACGGTTGTTGGTACGAGCCCGCTCAGCGAGTCCCTCGAAGTACACCTCGTGATTCTCCAATCCGTCCCCTCCGTACGGCTCGGTCACAATTCTATCTCATCTTACGACATTGTAAACGAACGCCAAACCGGGGGTTGAGGACTGGCGACGAGGCGAACGATTCGATGGCGGAGGGGGGCTTGTGGTAGAGTGTTGTTCCACAGGATCCCGAGAGGAGCCAGGTCATGCGCCTTGTTTTTGTCACATTGATGATTCTCGCTGTCGGTTGCAACGGCGCCGGCGAGACCGTGCCGACGGATGAAGACACCGTCCCCTCCGTGGATACGGAAGGCGATGGCAATGTCCTTCCGCCGGACACCTTCGAGGACACGGCCACCGATGCGGTCCCCGAGGACACGGCCTCGGAGCTCGTCGGAGATCTGCCAGCGGCCTGCGAGCCCGGGGACGGTTGCTTCAGCGATCCCTGCGAGGACGGCGGGGACTGCCTCTCGGGGCTCTGCGTCGGCCACATGGGGGATCAGGTCTGTACCGTGGAGTGCCTCGAGGATTGCCCGGACGGATGGACCTGCCGGCAGCTCGGGACCGGGCCAGATGTGATCTTCGCGTGCATCTCGCCGTACACGCACCTCTGCCGTCCCTGTGAGACGAGTGATGACTGCGTCTCCGCGAACGGCGTGGAGGACGCATGTCTGGTCCTGGGATCCCAGGGGAGCTTCTGCGGCGCGCCATGCGCAGGCGCCGGGGACTGCCCCGAGGGGTTCACATGCGTCGACGCGGCGACCGCGGAGGGCGGCGCGTCCAAGCAATGTGTGCCCGTGTCCAACATCTGCGCCTGCTCGGGGACCGCCATGGCCCTGGGGCTGAGCGCGGCCTGCTGGGAGGAGAACGACCTGGGCACCTGTCACGGTTTGCGCATCTGCGGCCCCGAGGGTCTGGGCGCCTGCGACGCACCCGAACCCGCGGACGAGATCTGCAACGGCGTCGACGACGACTGCGACGGGGAGACCGACGAGATCACCTGTGATGACGACAACCCATGCACAGAGGATTCCTGCGAGGCCGGGGGGGGCTGTGTCCACGTTGCTCTGACCGGCGTGGAGTGCACCGACGGGGACGTCTGTTCCCTTGCGGATCACTGCGAGGACGGGACCTGCGTGGGGACCGCGATAAACTGCGACGACGGGAACCCATGCACCTCGGACAGTTGTGACCCGGCCGGGGGCTGCATCTATGGGTACAACAGTCTCACCTGTGACGACGGGAACCCGTGCACGGTCGGAGACATGTGCGCTCAGGGCGCGTGCGCAGGAATAACGATCGACTGCGATTGTCAGACCGACGTGGACTGCCTGGCATTGGAGGACGGTGACGTCTGCAACGGCACCTTGCATTGTAACCTCGACGCCCTGCCCCACGAATGCGCGATCACGACCGGCTCTGTGGTCGAGTGCGGCGAACCCTCCGGTGACGACGCGGCCTGCCTCACGGCAGCCTGTGACCCGCTCTCCGGCGCCTGCAGCTTCGTGGCTGGGAACGAGGGCGGCGCCTGTGACGACGGCGACCTCTGCACCCTCGGGGATCACTGCGACGAAGGGGAATGCCTCTCCGGCGTCGCCTTCCTGTGTGACGACGGTAATCCGTGCACTGATGATTCCTGTGAGCCGTTAAGCGGATGCATGAACTCTCCCAATGTATCACCGTGTAATGACGGGAACACCTGCACCCTGGGCGATCATTGCGTTGACGGGGCCTGCCTGCCGGAGTCGTCGCTGTCCTGCGACGACGGCAACCCGTGCACCAACGACACCTGCGACGCGCTCGGTGGGTGCGAGCACGGATTCAACACCGCGGCCTGCGACGACGCCGACGCCTGCACCGTGGGCGAGGGCTGCCAGGGCGGGGTCTGCGTCGGCGTCGTCGCCATGCCGTGCAACGACGGAAACCTCTGCACCGACGACTCCTGCGATCCGGCGAGCGGCTGAGTCTGCTCCAACAACTCGGCGCCCTGCAATGACGGGAAGCCGTGCACGACGGG
>CAZNWW010000207.1:0-2384 GCA_964576155.1 uncultured Myxococcales bacterium
GCTCTTGCCCTCGGTGACCGCACGGCGGACCTCGTTGAGGATCCGTTGGAAGCGCTGGTTCTCCACCTGCTGGGAAACCGCAGCGAGCGCGTCCACCACCGAGATGGCTGCGCGCAGGAGGGTAGCGAGCTGCCGGGTGACCTCGGAGACCTCCCGGGCCTTGACGCCCCCGAACAGGGAGAACCCGCCGCGATGTTCGCCGTCCGCGTCCTCACCCTTGTCTCCTGCCTCTCTGAACTCCGAGAGGAAGATCCCCGTCCCTCGCAGGGATTCCTTGAGGGACTTGGGGTTGTCCGCGTCCTGCAGGCCCGAGACAGCCCGCCCCTTTCGGTTGACGCCTTTGTAGCGATAGACCGGCATACCCTACCCCGCCACCTGGTCTTCCTGGGTGACCCGGAGGACCTCCTCCATGGTGGTCATCCCGTTCAGCACCTTGCGTACCCCGTCCTGACGGAGCGTGTTCATCCCTTCACCCAGGGCCTTTCGTTTGATCATCGACGCGTCCGAGCGCGACATCACGAGCTCGCGAATCCCGTCGGTGACCGGCAGGACCTCGAAGATCCCCTTCCGGCCGGAGTAGCCCGTCCCGGCGCAGGACTCGCAACCCTCGGCCTTGTACAGGGTCCGCGGGGTAGGATCCTTGATCCCGAGTTGGCGTAGCTCGATGGGCCCGGCCTGGTAAGGCGCGCGACACTCGGTGCAGACCACACGCACGAGGCGTTGGGCCTGGACAGCGAGCACCGACGACGAGATCAGGAAGGGCTCGACGCCCATGTCCGTGAGCCGCGTGAAGGACGAGGCTGCGTCATTGGTGTGGACCGTGGAGAACACCATATGCCCTGTGAGAGACGCCTGGATCGCTATCTCCACTGTCTCGAAGTCACGAATCTCACCTACGAGGATCACGTCGGGATCCTGACGCAGGAAGGCGCGCAGCGCCGACGCAAAGGTCACGTCGATCTTCGTGTTCACCTGCATCTGGTTGATCCCGGGGAGCTGGTACTCGATGGGATCCTCGACGGTCAGGATCTTCCGGTCGGGGGTGTTGAGCTGGGAGAGCGCCGCGTAGAGCGTCGTGGTCTTCCCGGAGCCGGTGGGGCCGGTGACGAGGATGATCCCGTGGGGCCGGTGGATGAGGTTCTCCAGATGCCGAAGGTCCTCGCCCTCCATCCCCAGGTCCACCAGGTCCAGGATCGTGGTCGAGGTGTCCAGGAGTCGCATCACGAGGCTCTCACCGTGCGCGATGGGGATGGTCGAGAGGCGTACGTCTACGTCCCGGCCCGCGATGCGGATCCGGATCCGGCCATCCTGCGGACGCCGCTTCTCCGCGATATTGAGATCCCCCATGATCTTGATCCGCGAGGTCACGCTCGCCTGGAGGCGCTTGGGCACCTTCAGCACCTCGTGCATCACGCCATCCCGCCGGAACCGGACCATGATGTGTCGCTCGAAGGGCTCGATGTGGATATCGGACGCCTTCTCCTTGATCGCCTGTGCGAAGATCGAGTTCACCAGGCGGATGATCGGCGCCTCGTCGTCCTCCTCCAGGAGGTCCTTCGTGGTGTCCTCCAGGTCCATGGCGATGGAGTCCAGGTCCTCGGAATCCTTGATGTCCCCCATGACCTGCTCCGCACCGCTGCGGCGATCAAAGAGGACGTTGACCAGCTCCAGGACCACCGTGGACGTGGTCACCAGGGGCTCCACTTCCATGCCGTAGAGCGCGCCCAGGTCGTCCAGGAGGGTCAGATCCGTAGGGTCGGCGCAGGCCACCATGACCCGGCCACGCACCCGCCGGATCGGCGCGAAGAGGTGCTGCTTTGCGTAGCTGATCGGGAAGGCCTCGATGAGACCGGGATCCAGCAGCTCCGGATCGGCCTTCTCGAGATACTCGTGGCCGAACTGGGCCGCAAGGGCCTGAGCGATCTCCGCCTCCTGGACCATACCCTTCTCGAGGAGGATCTCGCCGAGGCGCCCGCGGCTGTCCTGCTGCAGGGTCAGGGCCTCCTGGAGTTCGCCGTCGGAGACGAATCCGAGATCCTTCATGATCTGGCCGATGAGAATCCCCAGGTGGGGTTTCGCTCTGGATGTCTCGGTGCTCATTCCCGCACCCCTACTCGCTGTCCTTGCGCTTCTTGTCGTCCCCGCGGGTCTTGTCGGGGTCGTAGTCCAGGTCGTGGGTCTCCGGGGGCCCGACCACGTCGATGGCGGTGCCCTCGAAGCGGGCCCGCTCCTGGTCCTCGCGGTCCTTGCGCGCCCGGTCCACCACCTGCCTCATGGTCTCGATACCGCCGCTCTTCTTGCGGTAGTCCACCAGGCCCTTGTGCTCCTTCTCCTTGGTGGCGAGGTACTCGGCGAAGCGCCGAATCTCCTCCATGCGCTCCCGG
>CAZNWW010000207.1:2394-6597 GCA_964576155.1 uncultured Myxococcales bacterium
CGAGGGATCGTCGATGATGTGCGGCACGATGATCATCAGGAGGTTCTTCTTCTCCACGGTCCGCACGGTCTGGCGGAAGAGGATCCCCACCAGCGGGATGTCCCCGAGGAGCGGGATCTTGTCGACGCCTTCGGATTCGGTGTCCCGGATCAGGCCGCCGATGACCACGGGCTGCTGGTCCCGAACCACCACCACGTTCTTGACCTTCCGCTTGGAGGTCGTGGGCCCGAGCTCGCGGTCGATGCTCTCCACGTCCTCGATGGACTGGTCGATCTCGAGCTTCACGAAGTTGGACTCATTCACGTGGGGCGTGATCTTGAGGGTCAGATCCACGTCGATGCGCTGGACCATGCCCCCGCCGAGGCCACCGAGGAGGCCGCCGCCGAGACCACCCATACCACCGAGGCCGCCCAGGGCCGACGATATTCCGCCGGACCGGCCGAGCCCGGCGAGCCCAGCCATGCTGGAGAGGCCCCCGAGGCCGCCCATGGAAGAGGCCCGGTAGGGGATCTGCTTCCCGACCTGGATCTCCGCCTCCTCGTTGTCCGTGGTGAGGATGTGCGGTGTGGAGAGAATGTTCACGTCGGAGTTGGTCTGGATCGCCTGGAGCAGGAAGCCGAAGGTCGGGATCGAGAGATCGCCGACGCCGGCGCCTTCGCCCGCGCTCCCGGTGGAGACGTCCACCAGGGGACCCTGGAGGCCGACGGCCAGGCCGCCGCCCATGAGCTGCTGCGCGTCGAAGCCCGAGATACCCAGGCCGCCGAGGCCGAAGAGCATCGGCACGGTCTCGCCCTGCGCGTTGAAGGTCGTGCCGCCGCTCCCGGAGATGCCGAACTTGCGGTTCTTGTTGGAGCTGATCTCCATGATGATCGCCTCGACGTAGACCTGCTTGCGCCGGATGTCGAGCTTGTCGATCACCTTCTTGAGGCTGCGGAAGTCCTTGAGGGAGGCCTCCACCACGAGGGCGTTGGTGCCCTTGTCCGCGGTGATCTTGACCTCACCCTCGAAGAGCGCCGCGCCGCCACCGCCACCGCCACCGGCGGACTTGGCGCCTCCCTTCTTCTTCGCGGTGGGCCGGCCGCCGGCTGAGCGGCTGGATCCCGAGGTGAGGCTCGACAGGGTGGACGAGACCTCCTCCGCGTCTGCGTTCTCCAAGTAGACGATGTGGATCTGGCCCTCGCCGGGGATGGGCACGTCCACCTTGCGCAGGAGCTTGTCCAGGCGCATGTAGGTGGTGCGGTTGCAGACGACGATGATCTGGTTGGTGCGCTCGTCCGCGATGATCTTGCTCACCGCGATGGGCTCGGCCTCGCCGCCGATGATCTTCGCTGCGGCTGCCGCGACGGGGCTCTTCTTGCCGCGCTTCGGGCGCCGGGATCGGTCCTTGGGCTTAGTAGCCTTCTTGGTACCCTCCCCTGCCTGGGGGAAGATGCCGGTGATGATGTTCACAACCTCGCCGGCGTCGGCGTATTCCACCTGCCGAACCCAGATCTTCTCCTTGTCCGTGGGGATATCCAGCTCTTTCAGGAGCTTGATGAGCCGACGAATCATGGTGCCGGTGTCGGTGACGATGAGGAGATCCTCTCCGTAGGCGACGATCTCCCCGGTCTTGCCCTTGAACTGATCCAGGACCTGGGTGATCTCCGACGCGGGCACGTGCTCGAGTTCGATGATCTTCGTGACTATCTCGTCCGCGTCCGGCACCCCGGAGGTCTTCTTGAGGAGCCTGATCGGCTCCTGCTTGGCCTGGGTGTCCGGAACAATCTTTATGAACGCGCCCGCAGGCACGACGGTGAGGCCGTGGGCCCTGAGGGCGCTCAGGAAGGCGCGATAGGCCTGGGCGACGCTCACCTGCTGTGGAGACATGAGGGTGACGTTCTTTCCGGCGAAGCCCTGGGTGAGGAGGAAGTTCTTCCCGGTCCAGCACGACATGAGCCGGATCAGGTCATCGATGGGGACTTCCTTGAAGTCCAGGTTCACTTTCGAATCCAGGGGCAGACGAACGCAGGGGATCGACGTAACGCCGGTGGGGTTTCTCTCGATGTCGCCTGCCGTGGGGTTCTGCTCGATGCCGTCGGGCGCCGGGCCCGGGGCCGCGCCGGGGAGCGGGGCCGCGCCGGGGAGGGGCGCGCCGGGGAGCCCGGGCGGGATCGCGCCCGGGAGCGGGGCGGGACCGGGGGGAACCGGGGCACCCGCCGGGCCGCCGGGCTTCGGCGTCTCCACCGGGCCCGCGGGGTTCACCCGTGATATCTTCGACTTTCTCTTGGGGTCTTCCTTGGAGTCGCGGGATTTCTGGCGGACCAGGGACTTGTCCGGAGAGAACTTGCGGGTGGCCTTCCCGTTGCGGTCGATCACACCGACCGCGCCCCCCGTATCGGTCCCCCGGGTCGGCGTCGCCGGCTTCTCCTGGGCCTGCCCTGTCTGGAGGAGCAGGACCCCGACCGCGGCCAGGAATCCGATCATCCATCCGTTGGTTCGAAACATGGAGGCTCTCCTCTTCATTTGCGTCTGCACGCTGTCACCCGCTTCCTTGAAGCTACTGGATCTTGTAAATGAGCGTCTCGACCTTGCCCCGGCGCTTGATGTCCATGGTGATCTCGCTGGACGTCTGGAGCTTAGTGAAAAGCTCCAGCGCCTTGCTCGGGCTGTTCATCTCTTCACCGTTCACCTGGAGGATCACGTCCCCCGATCGGATCCCGATGTTCCGGTAGAGGCTGTTGGGTCGGACCCCGATGAGCTTGAAACCTTTATAGGATCCCGATTCCCGGTCATAGTTCGGGATCACGCGGGCCTCGCGACCCAGCGCGCCCAGATCCTGGAGCTTCTCGTCCAGGAGCCCGCGGTCGATGTGGTACTCGAAGTCGCTTACCTTGGTCACGCCTTCCATGCTCTTGCCGGACTTTTTTGGACGGGAGGGGGAGGCCTTGGGCCGCTCGGGCCGAGAAGTCGTTCGCTCGTTCGTCGAGCCCGCCAGGGACGCCAGCTTGGTCTTGGAGCCGACGCCCTCCTTGGGCTCGACCTTCTCCCAGAGATACCTCACGGTCCCGTCCGAGGCCCGGAACATGGTCCGGGTGATCTCCGATGCGACCACGCCGTTCAGCAGTTCCGTACCCACGGTGACCCAGCGCCCGTCCCCTTCATCGATCTTCACGAAGGCCATGTTGGTCGCGGGATCCTCGGTCACAATCGCGGCCAGGAACTCGATCTCGATGGCTCCCTTGGCTTCATCCAAAGGCTCCTCAGGGGGGACCTCTTCCACGGCGACCTCCGGGGCCTCAACAATCATGGCTTCCTCTTCGGGTTTGCCGCTGTTGTTCACGATCTCTTCGCGGAGGGACTTGTTGACTCGACGACCGTAGCTCTCGCTCCTGAACGAGATCTCCCCGGCTTCGCCATCGCCCAAGGGGTCGACGGCTCCGGACCAGGGTACGAGGAGCACCCCGTACTCTACGTATGAGGTCGCCAGCCGGGCGGCGAGGAAGGCCACCACGATAAGCAGGGTCCCGTTGATCAGCCAGAAGTACTTTCGAAACAAGACGTCCATACCGTCTCCTCATCACCGCACGCCGTCGTCACCGACCTTACGGAGCGCGCGCAGACCGGATCCAAGGTACTAAGCAAAAAGGATACCACCCTAAAGGGGTGGCTAAATTTACCGGATCCAAGCCAGTTCCAGCGCTGCACCCTGTACTTGTGATGCCAGAATGACAATCAGGGAGGCGGGCTCAGTCCCCCGTGGTCGATTTGTCAACCGACGGACGGCGACGCTCCAACATGCGGTAGACCGTACGCTGGGAGATCCCCAGGAGATCGGCGGCGAGCTTCTTGTCCCCGCTTACTTGATCCAGGGTGGCGTCGAGGACCCGCTGGTCGATCTCTTCGAGGGTTGTACCGAGGCGGATCTCCAGGGGGCCCGTTGCGGGACGCCCCGCGGCCTCCACCAGCTCCGCCGGAAGCTCCGCCGGCGTGATGAGGTTGCTCCGGGACAGCACCACGGCCCGCTCAATCACGTTCTCCAATTCACGGACGTTTCCCGGCCACGCGCTCCCCTGGAGAACCTCCATCGCCTCCGGTGTGAGCCCTTTCATCGGCTTACGGTTCTTGGCCGCAAAGCGCGAAACGAAGTAGGCCGCCAGCAGGGGGACATCTTCGGGGCGGATCCTGAGGGGCGGGATTCCAACGGTGATCTCGTTGAGCCGGTAG
>CAZNWW010000207.1:6607-6987 GCA_964576155.1 uncultured Myxococcales bacterium
GTCCTTGGACGCGGCGATGATCCGGACATCCACGTGCTCCGCGCGGCTGCCCCCGACGGGCTTGACCTCCCCCTCCTGGATCGCTCGCAGGAGCTTCCCCTGGGTCGCCAGGTCCAGCTCGCTCACCTCGTCGAGGAACAGCGTGCCGCCGTCGGCCTCCCGGAAGAGGCCCCGGCGGGACTTGTGCGCCCCGGTATACGCGCCCCTCTCGTGGCCGAAGAGCTCCGCCTCGGCCAGCTCCCTGGGGAGAGCCGCGCAGTTGAAGGGGACGAGCTGCCGACCTGACCGGGAGCTCAGCCGGTGGATCTCCTTGGCGACCAGCTCCTTGCCGGTGCCTCTCTCCCCCTGGATGAGCACCGTGCCCTCGCTCGGGGCCACCT
>CAZNWW010000208.1:0-6981 GCA_964576155.1 uncultured Myxococcales bacterium
TCCCTCGGCTCGCTGTGCTCGCTCGGGATGACGGGGAGGTTGTACCCGAGAGGGATGCCTGAGGTCCCTCGGCTCGCTGTGCTCGCTCGGGATGACGGGGAGGTTGTACCCGAGAGGGATGCCTGAGGTCCCTCGGCTCGCTGTGCTCGCTCGGGATGACGGGGAGGTTGTACCCGAGAGGGACGCCTGAGGTCCCTCGACTCCTTTCAGTCGCTCGGGATGACGGGGGAGGGGGTGCTACGGTACTTCTGAGAAGATCCGACTTGTGTCCGACGCGTACCAGATGAAGAGGGCCTTGCCCTTTACGGAGTCTATGGGTACCGAGCCCCAGTAGCGGCCGTCGCTGGAGTTGTCCCGGTTGTCGCCCATACAGAAGACGTGGCCCTCCGGGACCTCGTAGGCCTCGCCGTTCTGGGGCCAGTCGGGCTGGTTGATGCAGCCCAGATCTCCGGCCATTGGCCGGATGTGGCGGCTGACGAAGACGTTGTCGCCCATGGTCTCCCGCTGGCGGTCGCAGAGGCAGTGGATCGCTCGGCCCAACACGTCCTTGATGTCGCATTCATCGGGCTCACCCAGGAGCTCTGTCTCTACGGGCTCGCCGTTGACGTGGATCCGGTTGTTCCGCAGTGACATCTGGTCCCCGGGGAGGCCCACCACGCGCTTGATGAAGTCCTTCTGGTAGTCGGGGTGGGCGCAGTCCCGGTTCTCGCCCCCCGGGAGGTCGCGACAGCCAGGCTTCTCCTTCACAGGGAAGGGGAACACGATCACGTCACCTCGCTCAGGCACTCCCCAGCGAGCGAGGTAGGTGTTCACGAACGGGACCTGGACCCCGTAGGTGCATTTCAGGACGAAGATGTGGTCCTCGATGAGCAGGGACGGGATCATGGAACCTGTGGGGATCTGGAAGGGCTCGAGGAGGAAAAAGCGGATCACCAGCGCGATTACCGCGGCCCAGGCGATGGACTCCGCGTACTGACGAAGCACGCCCTTGCGAGCTGCCGCGAGCTCCCCCTCCAGGAGGCGCTCCAGCTCGTTGATCGCCGCTGAGAGGGCCGGCCAGTCTCGGGTCTCCGCCGTGCGCACCTCATGAAAGGTGGTCACGGCCTTGCGGGCGCGTTCGATCACCGCCTCCGAGATCTCTCCCTCGAGCTTCCGCAGGGCTCGGCGGACATCACGGGCGAAGTTGCGGCCCTCGGACACCAGGCGGCGGCGCCTCCACCAGGACGGCGTCTTGCCCTTGCTCTTCCGCGCAGCGGTCACGACGTCACGGGCTCCCGGTCCCGCAGGACCTCGTCGAAGTATCGGTGGGTGCGGCGGATCCCCTCTCTGAGGCTCACCCGGGGCTCCCAATCGAGCAGCTTGCGGGCCAGGCTGATGTCGGGCTGGCGGGTCTTGGGGTCGTCCACGGGGAGTTCATTGTACTGGATCTCCACCTCCCGAAACATCTCCTGGCAGAGCTTTGCGAAGTCCAGGACCGTCCATTCTTCGGGATTTCCGAGGTTCACGGGGTCGACGTGATCGCTCATCAGGAGCCGGACGAGGCCCTCCACCAGGTCATCGATGAAGCCGAAGCTCCGGGTCTGCTGTCCGTCGCCGAAGACCGTGAGAGGCTCACCGAGGATCACCTGGCTGAGGAACGCCGGCACCACGCGGCCGTCCTTGATCCGCATTCGAGGCCCGTAGGTGTTGAAGATGCGGGCGATGCGGGTCTCGAGGCCGTGGAACCGGTGGTAGGCCATGGTCATGGCCTCAGCGAAGCGCTTCGCTTCGTCGTAGACCCCCCGGGGGCCCACAGGGCTCACGTTGCCCCAATAGGACTCCGGCTGAGGATGAACCAAGGGATCTCCATAGACTTCGGAGGTCGAAGCCAGGAGGAACCGCGCCCCCTTCTCCCGGCAGAGGCCCAGGACCTTGTGGGTGCCGAGGCTCCCGACCTTGAGGGTCTGGATGGGCATCTGCATGTAGTCCAGCGGGCTGGCCGGGGACGCGAAGTGCAGCACATGGTCCACAGGGCCGGGCACGTGGATGTAATCGGTGACGTCCACCTTGATGAACCGGAACCGGTCATTGCCGAAGAGGTGCTCGACGTTCTTGAGACGACCCGTGGAGAGGTTGTCGAGGCAGATGACCTCGAACCGGTCGTAAAGGAACCGCTCGCAGAGATGGGATCCGATGAATCCGGCTCCCCCCGTGATCAGGATGCGCTCCCGTCTGCCGACCCCCATGCGACCCTCCTCGCTTCCCGTGTCTTCACCGCTGCATACAGCGCTGCGTACAGCGCTGCGACAGTAGTCGACCCGGTGGCGCAAGTCAATTCCGGTTGCGCCGCCTCCCGCACCTGTTGTAGGCTCCATCCCGCTGAGATGACGGCAAGTTCAGGTTCGCAGCAGGAGGATCCATGAGCCAGATCGAAGTCGGCCAGCTTCGTAGGGGAACGGCGATCATTGTCGATGGTAACCTGACCCAGATCGCAGAGCTGGAATTCGTCAAACCGGGCAAGGGCCAGGGCCTGTATAAATGCAAGCTCCGCAACCTCACCACCGGCGCGCTCTACGACCGGACCTTCCGCTCCAGCGAGCGGTTCGAGGAGGCCGACGTCACAGAGCGGGACATGCAGTTCCTGTACAGGGACGACGACTCATTCTACTTCATGGACAAGGACAGCTATGAGCAGGTCTACATGCCCACCTCCCAGGTTGGAGACAAGGCGAACTTCCTCAAGGACGGCGTCGAGGTGAAGATGCTGCTCCACTCCGAGCGCCCGATCGAGTGCGAGCTGCCCAACTTCGTGGTCCTACGGGTCACCATCTCCCCTCCCGGGATCAAGGGCGACACCTCTGGCGGCGCGACCAAGGCCGCCACCGTCGAGACCGGGCTGGAGTTGCAGGTACCCCTCTTCATCAACGAGGGTGAGCTCCTGAAGATCGACACCCGCACCGGCCAGTATGTGGAGCGTGTCAAAGGTTAGCGCCAGGCCGGAGCTCCTCTGCATCCGCCACCGAATCCTCCGAACGATCCGTACGTTCTTCGACGAGCGCGGCTTCCTCGAAGTAGAGGTCCCCATCCTCTGGCGCGAGGTGATCCCAGAGGATCATATAGAACCCATGCGGAGTGGTGACCGATGGCTCCTTACCTCTCCCGAGATCCACATGAAGCGCCTCCTCGCAGAGGGCCATGAGCGGATCTACGCAATCGGCCCCACCTTCAGGGCAGGAGAACGCGGCCCCCTGCACCACCCGGAGTTTCGGATGCTCGAGTGGTACCGCGCCGGCGGCGACCTGGACGCGCTGGCAGCGGACATCGAGGATCTCTTCTCTAAGTTGGCTGACGCGCTCGAGGTGGACCGGATCACCTGGCGCAGCCGGACCTCGGATCTGCGCGGCGGGTGGAGCCGCCGGGGCGTGGCCGAAGTGTTCCAGGAGCACGCGGGCTGGGACCCGGTCGCGGCTTGGGACCCGGACCGCTTCGACCTGGACACCGACGCCCGGGTGGGGCCCCGCCTCGGTTGGCCCCGCCCCTTGCTTCTGGAGGCCTGGCCCGCTGTCCAGGCAGCGCTGGCCCGCCTGGATCCTGTAGAGCCCGGCGTCGCCCGACGCATGGAGGCCTGGGTCTGCGGCCTGGAGCTTTCCAACGGCTTTGAAGAGCTCACTGACCCCACGGAGCAGCGGGCTCGCTTCGACGCAGTGGACGCGGGCCGGGCCGCCCGCGGGGAGGCCCGCCTGGGGCAACCGGAGGGGTTCCTCGATGCGCTGGCGAACATGCCGCCGTCCGCGGGCATGGCCCTTGGACTGGATCGGCTGGTGATGTTGTTTACGGGGGCAGAGACGATCGACGAGGTCGTCGCAATTCCTCCGGATTGATTGGTGATTGGTGATTGATCCGGATGGCCCGGGTCTGGAGTAGAGTCTATGGACGAAGTGCGATTGAAGACACCAAAGGTGAGGGTGCCGGCCTCGGAGAACCTCAAGGAGCCGCTCAAGGCGGCGTACTATAGGTTCCTCGACGCGTGGTTCGAGGTGGAGGACCACCCCGCGCCGTCCGCGGAGGTGTTGGTGGACGCGGTGCGGCGGCTCTCGGAGATCTACACGGATCGCCGGGGGGACAACCCATTCAAGAACAAGCGCCTCCTCCAGGCGCGGCTCTACTTCTTCATGCCCACCGATATTCCCAAGGCCTGGCTGCCCATCGCAGAGCTCCTTGCCCGGCGGCCCGGACTCCTCGAGCGCCGCACACTGCGCATCCTCGACCTGGGCGCGGGGATAGGCCCCGGGACCCTCGGCGCGTTGATGGTCCTGGCCGCCCTCGGCTGGGAGGGAACCGTTGAACTCACCGCGGTGGATCCCGACTCGACCCTGCGCGCGCCGCTCCTGCGGGCGCTGGACGCCGCAGAGGAGGCCCTCGGGATCCCTGTGGAGGTGACCCACCGCAGCCGGGACATCATGACCTGGCTGGACGAGGGGGCCAAGGGTGCCCGGCGGAGCCGGGGACCGGGGAGCTTCGACCTGGTCCTGGCGGTGAATGTCCTCACCGAGGCCCTGGACCCGTACCGATATGCGCAGGAGGGCGAGGACGTGGTGCGCCGCCTGACCCACCACCTGGTCCGGGACGGCGCGATGATCTTTGTGGAGCCGGCACTTCGGGAGCCATCCCGTCGCCTCTCCCTCCTGAGGGACCGCCTCCACGCAGCCGGGGTGCCGGTCTTCGGACCGTGCCTGGCCGACGGACCCTGTCCGGAGACGCAGACCGAAGTGGGGTACTGCTTCCACACGATCAAGGTGCCCTTGAACGGGTACCTGCAGAAGCTCGGGAATCTCGCTGGTCTCCGCCGCCATGAGGTGAACTTCCATTACCTGATCCTGACGCCGGGGGACGAAGGACCCGCAGGGCATCTCCCGTCGGATCTGCCCGGGCCCCACGCCCGGATAATAAGCTTCGGAGCGAGGAGCCCCGTTGGCTTCCAGTTCCACTGCTGTCATGGTCCTGGTCTCCTGCGCGCCCACCTCGATCGTTGGTCGAACGCGGGTGAAGGGGACAAGGTCCGTACGAAGCGATTACCCCACGGGACCATCATCGGCACCGACGCGTAGTTTGTTGATTCACATCCCTCTTTGTTCTAAAATTGATATGCAGCGAGTTGACCCGCCCCCGAAGGAGGGTTTCGACAATGGTCTCGACCAACGGTCTGATGCGAACGCCCCGCGCCTGCGGCGCAGCCGGGTTCACACTCATCGAACTCATGGCCGTGTTGACGGTCCTTGCGATCCTGAGCGTAGTCGCGGTGGCGAGCTACCGGAAGTACGCGCATCGCGGAAAGAACATGGAGGCCATCCACATGCTGGCCGAGATCGGCATGAAGCAGGCCCTGCACTTCAGCCTCTACGGGGTATATGTCGACACCACGACCGACGCCACTAAATATTCGAACGATGACTTCTACCCTGCCGACATCACCGGCGGCCAGAGGGACTGGGACGTCACCTGCCCCGACGACGCGGGGAGCCAGCCAAGACAAGGCTTGTGCGAACTGGGGATCCGCCCCAGCGGCAAGGTCAACTACCAGTACCTCACCGTCGGGTGGGCGCCCAACGACTCGACGGCCGCGATCAGTTTCGCCGGGGAAGGTGCTGGTACAGGACCGGTCATCATGGACACATCCCGCCAGTGGTGGTACGCCATTGCGCGGGGCGACCTGGATGCCAACGGCCAGTACAAGTACTTCGTGTTCACCTCCGAGGTCAACGAGGTCTACACCCTCGGTCTGACCGAGTAGCCAACCGCACGACTTCATGGCCAAGAAAAACGCCAAAGGGAACGTCACTCCGGTGATGCAGCAATTCCTGGACGCCAAGTCCCAGGCCCCGGATGCGCTGCTCCTGTTCCGCATGGGCGACTTCTATGAGACCTTCTTCGAGGACGCAATCACCGCGGCGGAGATCCTCGGCATCACCCTCACCGCCCGGGACAAGCAGGGCGACAACCCCATCCCCATGGCCGGGGTGCCGCACCACGCGCTCGACACCTACCTCTCCAAGCTCATCGAGGCCGGCATGAAGGTCGCCATCTGCGACCAGCTGGAGGACCCCTCGAAGGCCAAGGGCATCGTGAAGCGCGGGATCACCCGGGTGGTGACCCCCGGGGTGATCCTCGACCCGAACAACCTCGACTCGGACCGATACAACTACCTGGCCGCGCTCGTCTTCTCACTCGGCGGTACGGCGCTGGCCTACCTGGATGCGTCCTGCGGTGAGTTCCGAGGCACCCTCATCGAGGATCCCTCGCTCCTCAAGGGAGAGCTTGCCCGTATCGAGCCGGCAGAGCTCCTGATCGCGGGCACCTCCGAGGAGTCACTGGAGCCCTACCGTTCGTTCATCGGGGAGGCTACGGTAACCCCCCTGGCCGATGCGTATTTCGAGGTGGACCACGGCGAGGAGGCCACGTACCTCCTGGACCTCGACGGTCCCGAGTCGCCCCCCGCGGGCCTCGCGGCCGCAGGGAGCGCGCTCCTGCGCTACGTGCGCGAGACCCAGCGGGGTCACATGCCCACCCTCGAAGTCCTGGAGACCTACGAGGTGCGGGATTTCATGGTCCTGGACGAGACCGCGGTCACGGACCTCGAGCTCCTGCGGACCATCATCGGCGGCGAACGGCGGGGAACCTTGCTGTGGGTCATCGACCGGACCAAGACCCCGATGGGCCGGCGCCTCCTCAAGCGCTGGCTCACCTACCCCCTGGTGCGCATAGAGGCCATCGATCGCCGCCTGGACGCGGTCGAGGAGCTGGCTAATCGTGGCATCGATCGGGAGGAGCTGCGCAACCAGCTCGACGCAGTCGCGGACATCGATCGCCTCCTGGCCCGGATCCAGACCGGACAGGGCAACGCCCGGGACCTGGCGGCCCTGGCCCGCTCCCTGGACGCGCTCCGCCCGGTGCGGTCGGCCCTCCAGGAGATGAAGAAGCCGGCGCTCCGTGAACTGGCGGCGC
>CAZNWW010000209.1:0-6863 GCA_964576155.1 uncultured Myxococcales bacterium
CAGGTCCTGGAACACACCGGAGGCCGTCGCGCAGAGGCGGCCCGGATCCTGGGGATCAGCGAGCGAAACCTCTACCGCAAGCTGGCGCACTATGCGTCACCGAGCCCAACCTTGACGAGTGATTAGCATCGAGTCTCCGAAATCGACAGCCTCTATTCGCCCTGGTCCTCAACAAAAAGGGCTCGGCCGTCACGGATGAGGCACTCCTGGGGAGAGGAGGCCGGGTCTGCCCGTCCCTCGATGGAATAGTTGGCCGTTTCGCCGTCACAGTCCCGATCGCATCGGGCCTGCGCCTTGAACCATGCGTCTTTGCCGGTGCCGCCGCTCTCGAAGGAGTAGACGCAGCGGTGCGGATCGCTGCGCTCGAACATGAGGGCGGACCAGGTCGGGAGGCTCCAAGCGTAGGGATCCGAGTCGCAGCGCCCGTCGCCATCGGCATCGGGGCCGCCCTCGGAACCACAGCAGGACCCTGCTGGTGTCCATGGGGCCGGTGCGGGGAACCGGCAGTCGATCCTGTGCCCGTACTCGTTGACCCTTGGAGTCTCGAAGTAATGTGATGCGCCCCTGTACATCCGGTCCAGGGCGTCGTGGGCCTCTGCCCGGGTGGCGCCGCTGTCGAACCCGGAGAGGCTCGTTGGCTTGCGAACGGTCTCCTCGTACCTGCCTACCGCAACAGACTTCTCTTGTCGTGACCCGACGCGTCCGATGATGGTCGAGATCAGTTTTGGCAGCATGGTCTTGCGGAAGCTTTCCCCCTTTACGAAGAGTACAGCCTCGCTCTCCACTGTTGCGCCGTCGTGGCGCGCAGAGAGGGTCAGGTAGTCGAGGTCTGCCAGGATCTCCCTGGCGGGGCTGTCTCCGCTGTCGGGGAGCAGGGCCACGACCTTCTCCAGATCGACAAAGACAGCCACCGCGCTGTCCTCGCGCATCACCCCCGCAATCTCCTTGTTTCGTTCGCCTCCGGTGAGCTCGCCGTCTTCGCCTCGCGCGACGCCGCGAAGCGAATCCGTGGATCCGCCGAACCATATCCGTTGGTCGGTGACCAGGACGCCGGCCTCGCCGAAGGGGCCCTCCAGCGTGAAGAGCGTCGCGCCCTCCACGGTGTCCTTCCCGGCCAGCATGCCCGTCCCGTCGAGGAGCCGCTCCAGGGTGCTCTCCGCTGCCTCCCGATCCCGGATCCCGATGAACCCGATCGCAGCCTTCATTAGTGAGGGCAGGCTCGCCTCGGTCTCACTGAGGAAGAATCCAAACTCGCCGTTTACCAGATCAACTGCGGTCTTTGAGTCGCCGAGCCCGAGAACCGGACCGGAGGCCTCGATGGCGCTGACGAGGGAGTGGGACTTGAACGCCTCCTTCGGGAGGGAGCGCTCCAGTTCAGCGATGGCTTTCTCAAGGTCGATGGCCAGGTGGAGGCCCGCGATGGGGCGGCCGGGGATCTGGTCGAGGACCGCAGTGTCCCGGTCCATTCCGGGGGCTACGTCGGCGCTCGTGAACACGGTACGCAACTGGAGCCGCAGAGCCGGGCCATCATCAGCGAGGCTGAACCCTGCGCCCTTGGCGCTGGCCAGGATCCAGAAGACCATCTGGATCCCGTCCTCCTCCAGGTTGATCTCCCGCGCCCCGTCGCTCGGGTTGAAGAAGGCGCCCAGCAGCCCACCGCTGTATCCTGCGAGGGCCGGTCGGAACGCGTCTACGTCGGCCAGGGTCTCCTTGGGACCCTCGGCGAGGACCGTCGCCCAGGCCTGGATCGCTGCCCCGATGCGCTCCGCATGACGGCTCTTGAAGTCGAAGGGGAAGACCAGGAGCGCGCCGCCTTCGATGTCCACGATCGCCGCCACCAGTGCGCCGGCGGCGCGGCCCTCCTTGCGCTTGACCCAAGCGACGGATCGACCGGCCACCTCGACTTTCTCGAGGTCGATCTTGTCTGCCACGCCGAGCTTCTTGGCGAGGTCCTGGGCCAGGGCAACGCCCTCGGCGTCATTCAGGGGAATGTAGAGACCGAGAAGGAGATCCGGCGCACCCATGGGGCCAAGGAAGAAGGCCAGGGGTCCGCTGACGTCGACGCCGAGCGCGGCCAGACCGTCGGTGGTCATCGGATTGTGCCCCAGGGTCTCCACGAGTCCGCTGAGGGGGCCTCCATCCTTGGCCAGCGTTTCGCCGTCGAAGCCCGCATCCATGGCGACGGATAGGAGGGTGCCCAGGTCCGTAGTCCAGACCAGCAGGGATGTCTCCGCCGGCAGGCGGTCCGCCACCCGCGTGGCCTCCTCCGGGACCCCGCCTGGTCCAGACATGAACCACCATACTCCCGCGACCAAGACCAGGATCGTGATGGCCGCGATGATGAGATTTCTGCGAGAAGGAACTGTCTTCTTGGTGCCCATGTGGACCTCTTTGCCGTCGGAATGAGGCCATGGTAGCATGGCAGTCGCCGGCAGCAAAGGATGGCAGCTTGCTCAGGGCCCGGGAGGCGGGCGGCGATTGGACTCCGGACTCGAACACTTCCCCGAGGTAGCGCTTCGTCCTGAAGACCTCCTCTGAAGCAACTCTCCCTTCAGCTCAGGTGTGAGACCAGGCGCTCGATTCCAAGCAGGGTGAGGTCCTCCATGGGGAAGACCTTGCGGACGTGGTCGATGGTGAAGGTGCCCAGGCTCCAGTCCCAGCGGTCCCGGGGTGCGGGGTTGAGCCAGACGCTCTTCGGGAAGCGATCCTTCAAGTCCTGCAGGCACTCGATCCCGGGTCTCTGTTGGATGGACGAGAAGTCAATCGCTCCCCGGCGGTGGAGCAGCTCGTAGGGGGCCATGGCCGCGTCCCCGAGGAGGATCACCCGGGTATCGGTATCGGCTCGCAGGAGCTCCTGAAGGGGGACAGGCTTGTCCCGGCGCCGGGGGTCCTCCCAGACCGTATCGTAGACACAGTTGTGGAAGAAGAAGGTGCGCAGTTGGCGGAACGAGCCCCTCGCGTGGTGGAAGAGGGCCCGCGTCATCGCGACATAGGGCCACATGGAGTAGCCGCCGTTGTCGATGAAGAGGAAGACCGAGAGCTTGTCCCTGAGGCGGCGGTCGAAGACCAGCTCGATCTCGCCGCCCTGGCGGACGGTCTCCCGGATCGACTCGTCGATGTCCAGGCGGTCCTTCGGGCCCACTGGCGCGCGAAATCGGAGCGCGCGCAGGGCCTCACCCATCTGGCGCTCGGTGAGGAGCCGGTCCTCGCTGTAGTCCACGTAGCGCCGGTCCATGGCGACCTTGATCGCCGATGAACGACCGGGCCCGCCCCCCACGCGCATCCCGCCCGGATGAACACCGCCGTGGCCCACAGGGCTGGTGCCCCCGGTGCCGATCCAGCGGCTGCCTCCGCTGTGGGCCTCGGTCTGGTCCTTCAAGCGGTCCATGAAGTACTGCACAACCTCGTCCGGGGTCATCCCGGCCAGGGCCTCCCGCTCGTCCTCGGGGAGCCCCTCCATAAAAGACGGGTCACCGAGCCACTCAGCGAGGATCCGCTTGATGTCGTCGGTGAGGGCCTCCGAGGGGTCCTCGAACTCCTTGCCCTCGAAGTAGGTGGCGAAGATCCGGTCATAGAGGTCGAAGTGTCGCTCGCTCTTCACCAGCAGCGCCCGGGCCACCGCGTAGAAGTCCTCCAGATCCTCCACCAGCCCGACGTCCAGGGCATGCTGGAGCTTCATGAAGCTCTTCGGCGAGACCGGCAGGCCGTGGCCGCGGAGCTGGTGGAAGAAACCTTCGAACATCGAGTCTCCGGAGTCGGGGCTGGAAAGCCCCTCCCACAGTCTAGAGTTGTCCCAACCTTCTGCGAGCGGTGGCAAGGTCCTCGGATTTCTTGAAGAGCACGCCCAGGAGCGGGACCTTGTGGTCATCTTCGAGGTGGCGGGGATTGAAGCCGGGCTCGGTGGAGACGGCGCGGATCCAATGGAGGAGTTCCCGGGTGGCGGGGGCCTTCTCGACCCCTTCGATCTGCCGGAGCCTGTAGAAGGCCTTCACGGCACCGGCAGCGATCCGCTTCTCCAGGTCCGGGAAATGCGCATCCACGATCCGGCGCATGAACTCCGGCGTCGGGAACGCTATATGGTGGAAAACGCACCGGCCCAGGAATGGATCGGAGAGGTCCTTCTTCGCGTTTGACGTGATGATGATCACCGGACGATGCGTCGCGGTGACGGTGCGATCGACCTCGACGATGTCGAAGGCCATCTGGTCCAGGACGTCCAGGAGGTCGTCCTGGAAGTCGCCGTCGGCCTTGTCGATCTCGTCGATGAGCAGCACACTGCGCTCGGTGGCCGTGAAAGCCTGACCGATCTTTCCCATGCGGATGTACTGGTTGATGTCGGAGACGTCCCGCCCGCTGTCCGCGAAGCGGCTGTCGTTGAGGCGGGTGAGGGTGTCGTACTGGTAGAGCGCCTCCACCGCCTTCATGCTGCTCTTGGTGTTGAGCTGGATCAGGGGCATACCCCTGGCCTCGGCGACTGCGTGGGCCAGGAGGGTCTTCCCCGTCCCGGGCTCTCCTTTGAGGAGCAGGGGCAGCTCCAGCCGAATGGCCACGTCCACGACGCGGCTCAGCTCATCGTCCACGATATAGGTGTCGGTCCCTCCGAAGTGGCTCATACTTTCCTTCCTCCAACGGTCGTCCAGACAGGAGTAGCAGATTCCTCGGCCCCGCGCTAGAATCAATGGGACGTCAAAGGGGATGGTGATGCTGAACGAGACCTTCCTCCACCTGCCCGGCATCGGCCCATCGAAGGAGCAACGCCTCTGGAAAGAGGAGGTCTGCACGTGGGCCGACGTGGATGTGGGAGGCCAGGTGTCGTGGCTCGGCCATCGGCATCGGGAGGTCCTGACCCGGTGCGCCGCCGAGGCAAAGGAGGGGTGCTGGGATACCGTCGCCGAGCTCCTCGACCATGGGGAGCACTGGCGGGCCCTGGTCCGGCGGGATGGGGACGAGGTCAAGTCCCTCCGTTGGCTTGCTCTGGACATAGAGACAACCGGCGTGCGTCCGCCAAGCAACCGCACCACCGTGATCGGAATCTGCGGTCACGCGACGGACTTCGAGCCCGTGGCGCTGATCGCAGACCAGCGTGACTGGGCAGAGCCCCTGGCCGACTACCTGCTGGAGAGCGACGTCCTGCTGACCTTCAACGGGCGCCAGTTCGATGTGCCTTTCCTTTTGGATGATCTTCGTCGATATCACTTCGAGTTTCCGCCCTTCCACGTGGATCTGTACTTCGCGCTGCGGCGTCTGGACGTCACCGGAGGGCTCAAGAAGATCCAGCGGGAGCTGGGCTTCTGTCGGGCCGACGACATCGAGGACTTGAACGGCTACGCGGCTGTCCTCTTATGGCAGGATTTCCGCCGCGGAAGGCCCGGCGCGTTGGAGACCCTGGTGCGATACTGTCTCGAGGATGTGGTGGTGCTACTGGACCTTGCAGTGCACGCTTACGACGGCTTGTCTTTATCCTTGGGCCGGTCATGGCGCTGTCCAGCGTCTCCATCGGTGTGCATGGACGCGTTCCCATACGATCCCGAGGTCGCACGCAGGATCGGGCGCCGGACGCGCCGACGTTGATGTATAAGCTCCGCATCGTCGCCTTCATCGTCGCAACGCTCTCCGTCGCCTGCGACACCTCAGAGGCTGAGACGCCGGTTGACGTCGGCGACGTCATAGCGGATGAGTTGTTCGACACGACACCGGCGCCCATGACACTCAGGGTGATGACCCTTAACGTGCTCTGCTCGTTCTGCGGCGGCGACGAGTACGATCCGTGGGCCGCGCGCCTGGCGTACTTCGAGGACCTCTTCGCGCGCCACGACCCGGACCTGGTCGGGCTGCAGGAGCTGTTCACCCCGGACGAAGTCGACGCGCTCGTCGCCGGCACCCCGGGCTACGAGGCCCTCTTCTTCGAAGGGATCATGGGGCCCTTGATGCTCGACTTCTACCCCGACGCAGCGATCCTCTACCGGGTGGATCGGTTCTCCGTCGTGGAGAGCGGGTTCTACTGGCTCTCCGAGACCCCGGACGAGCCCTGGAGCGCCGGTTGGGCAGAGTCCAACCTCCCGCGCCTCGTCGCCTGGGCACACCTGCGGCAGTCGAAGGACGGACGGGACCTCTACTTCGCCACGACCCACTTCGACAACAACCCGCCCAACCAGGACATGAGCGCGCCCCTCTTCGTGGAGCGTTCCCGGGCCTGGGCCGCCTCGATGCCTGTGATCCTGACCGGGGATTTCAACTCCCAGCCCACGGATCCGGCCTACGCGACCCTCGTCGACGAGGCGGGAGAGCTGACCCTGCGGAACGCGTTCGAACTGTCGGAGGAGTGGTCGATAGACCACAACCAGATCGAGGAGCCGGCCTGGGATCCCATCCACCGCATCGACCACATATTCGTGGCCGGCGCCGGTCCCTGGAGAGTGCCCTGGTGGGTGGTCGATCTGCACGTCTACGGTCCCGACGGTCTCTACCCGTCGGATCACTTCGCGATGGTGGCGGAGATCGAGCTCTGAGATTCGGGGCGTGGACGCCCCTCCCACAGGCGTGGACGCCCCTCCCAAAGTTGGTGTATCGTACTTTTCAAGAGCGATACAACACCCATTTGGATGGCAGCGCGGGAGCATACATGGATTCCAGATCCACCGAGGAGATTCGTTCCGAGGTCGTCGGCCGCATCTACGACCGGACCCTCGCCCGGGCGGAGGCGGCGGGACCTCCGTCCCTCGACGAGATCGTCAACGAGACGGTCTGGTGCGAGAGCGAGCGCCTCCGCCGTGCGCGAAACGTCTCCGACGAAGACCGGGCCTTCGTCGGGCGCTTGCGGCGCTCCATCTTCAAGGCCAACGACCAGGCTCTGAAGCAACTCC
>CAZNWW010000210.1:0-2027 GCA_964576155.1 uncultured Myxococcales bacterium
TTCGAGGCCCCGGCCGACACGGCGCCTCTCGGGGGCTTCGGCGACTTCCCCATCGGGATGGCCCGGGCCATCGGTTACAATGGCGGATTCGACGCGACCATTGCGTCCACGGTCCCGGTGGCCGGGGGCATGTCATCCAGCGCAGCTTTGTTGCTGGCCACATGTAGGGCGATCCAGGCGCTGGAGTCCCCGGACTCCATGCCGAGTGACATTGACAACGCGCGAGCTGCCCGCCGAGCCGAGAGCGATTTCGTAGGAGTCCCCTGCGGCTTGATGGATCAGTTCATCGTAGCCTGTGCACAGGAAGGCTCCGCGTGCCTCCTGGATTGCCTCGACGAGACCTGGGTCGAGGTCCTTGCGGATTTCCCGGACGCCCGATGGGCAGTAGTCTACTCCGGGATCAGAAGGGAGCTGTCCGGCGGGAACTATGCGTCGAAGGTCCGGGAGAGCATGGCAGCGCTTGACCGGGTGGCCGAAGCCACGAAGCTGTCCAGGGAGGACCTCCGCATCCTCGAGGCGGATGCGCTCTATGATGCCTGCCGCAGGTCCCGGGTGCACGCCGGTGCGGCCGAACTCCTCCGGCATTTCGTCACAGAGAATGTGCGGGTCGGGCGGATGCAGAGAGCGCTAGAGATTGGAGACGCTGAGACTGCCGGTGGGATCCTGACGGAGGGGCATTGGAGCCTCAGCCAGGACTTCGGGGTCAGTCTCCAGAGCATCGACGCGTTCGTTCGGCGCGCCGAGGCCGCCCGTGGGATCCTCGGCGTCCGGATCACCGGCGCAGGGTTCGGGGGGAGTCTCCTGGCCTTGTTGCGTGGGGAGGAGGCTTATGCAGGCCTCCGAGAGGCCGCCAAGGTGTGCCTGCCGCCCACCCATGCGATCCTGGACATCCCAGGCTTCTGCGGAGGAGCGACCGGATGGAAGCGATAGTCCTGGCGGGGGGCTTTGCGACCCGACTGTATCCGTTGACCCGCAACCGGGCCAAGCCTCTCCTTGACATAGCAGGGCAGAGCTGCCTGGATCGGATCCTCGGATGCCTACGACCTCTCGCCGGCCAGGGTTTGCGTCGCGTGGTTGTGGTCACCAACTCGAAATTTGTTGATTCCTTCGAGGCTGCGCTTCGTCGCGCCGATCTGCCCTTCGAGGCGGTAGTTGCTGACAACGGGGTCACCGAGGAGGGCGGGAAACGGGGCGCGGTCGGAGACATGGCCTTCGGCGCTGCACACCTCGGCGATGACGAGGACTTCTGGATCCTCGCCGGGGACAATGTCTTCGAGTTCGATCTTCAGTCCGTATGGCGTGAGTATCAGGCCCGTGGTCGGCGTCCCCTGGTCCTGCTCTCCGAAGTAGCGACCGTCGCAGAGGCGGCGAAATACAACAACCTGGAGCTCGGCGAGAACGGGAAGATCATCCGCTTCATCGAGAAGCCGGAGGCGCCGTGGTCCAGGCTCTTCGCGGTTTGCGTCTATGTTTTCCCTCGGGAGGTAGCCGGGGCCCTGCAGGACTACCTGAAGGCCTCAGAGAATCCAGACAACGCCGGCTCGTTCATCGCATGGCTCGCAGACCAGACACCAGTGCTCACCCATCACCCGGTCGGTGCATGGTTCGACATCGGCTCGGTCCAGGAACTGGAGGAGGCCCGAGTATTCTTCCGAGGTTGAGTATCTGCTGCCAACCTCCTACCCACCCAAATTCAGCTCGCACCGAGGTGTGAGGCTACCAGATAGAATTAAGTATCTGCTGCCTACCTGGACCGGGGCGTGATGCCGTTCATCGGTGGAGGCTACAGGCCTCGTCGGCGAGGGTGGTCGCCAAACCGAAGGTGGTTCGGCCGAAGAAGGCATACATCTGTATGTCGATTGAGTCGAATGGCGCCCGGCCCACCGACGGGGTCTGTAGCCCCGCCGATGGCGGCTTCACGTCTTGGTGCAGGTACTAAAGATTTGCCCGACCGGAGCCGGCGGGGCCGACCTCTTCGGGCTCGTCATCGCTGCCCATGTCGGAGACGTAGGAACTCCACCTCTTGA
>CAZNWW010000210.1:2037-6845 GCA_964576155.1 uncultured Myxococcales bacterium
TGAGGGTCTCCCGGTGGGAGAGGACCTGCTTGTCCGCCAGATTCTTGAGCTGCACGTGGATGGAGTGCAGTTGCTTGTGCGCGGCGGTGAGCTTCTCACCGATCGGCTCGTTGAAGGTCGAGTCGATGTTCGTCGAACCCACGGAGTCACGGAGCTTGGTCTCGAAGGCTTTGACGATGACCTCCTCGATCGCTCCCTCCTTGGAGGGATCCGCCAAGAGGAGGCCGAGCTCTTCGCTCTCCGCCTCCAGCACAGCTTCGAAGTGTTCGTTCAACTCCTCGATGGTCTCCTTGCTGATACTGGTGATCATCCCCCGCAGCTTGGCTTTGCCCTCGCGCATGAGGATCTCCACCAGCTGATCGAGGCCCTTCTCGGTCAGCAAATTGATGATCGCCGATTTGTTGCTCTTGAGCTCGGTGGTCGCCATTCCCAAGAGCTGTGAACCCTGGCTCCGGATGGTCTCGACGATCACCGTACGGATCCCCTGGGGGGTGCCGATGCTCGTGAGGGACCGGAAGAGCCAGAACATGTACCCGAAGACGAAGATTGTGACGAGGACACCCGCTACCAGGCGGATGGTGAGGCTCTTCTTCTCCTTCCTGATTTTTTCGTCGAGGAAGGAATTGGCCGCTGTGATCTCGTTCATCAGCTTGTTGCTATCCATTTTTGCCTCCCCCCCGCTCACAGGTTCTCCGCCGGCGTACCGGCGGTCTCGGCGGGGGCCTCTACGGGAGCCTCCTCGCTATTTTCTACAGGGGCCTCATCGGCGGGGGCCGGCTCCTCGGCGGGCGCCTCCTCGCTATTTTCTACAGGGGCCTCATCGGCGGGGGCCGGCTCCTCGGCGGGCGCCTCCTCCTCAGCCTTCTCTCCTTCGGCCGCAGGCTCTTCGTAGGCCGCATTCATGAGCTCCATGAAGAGCTCGAGCATCTCGGCCTCGACCACCTTGGGCTGTCCCTCGCCTTCCTTCTTCGGAGGGGCGGTATAGCTCTTGATGACCGTCTCGTTGATCTGGCCCATGGTGTCGAAGTAGTCGGCCATGACCCGGGTCATGTAGGCCACGGTCCAATACTCGAAGGCCTGGTTGATCTTCTCGGTCATGGCGTCGAGCTTGGCCGGATCCTTCGCCAGAGCCGGGTAGAGCTTAGTGAGCAGCTCCTTGTGAGACGCCTTCTGCTCCTTGATCTGGATGAGCGCCGCGTCCTTGATGAACTGCTCGTTCGACTTATGGAGATAGTCGATCTCTTTCGAGAACTTCGTGATGGCTTCGTCGCTCGCCGCCGCGAGTTTCGTCTCGAACTCCTCGACGAACTCCGGGGCGACGTCGTCCGCGAAGCTCTTCATGATCTTGTTGAAGTAAGGCATCAGCTCTTCACCGGCCCGGATGGTCTCGTGGTTGATCGCCTTCTCAGGGAAGGCTCCCCAGATGGTGAGCCATGTGGCGATCAGGAACACGACGATGGTGGAGAGCACCAGCAGCGGGAAAGACACCCGCACGATGGAGTTGAGCCGCACGGTCTTCTCATACAGCTCGATGCGTGACGTGACGTTTATGTCATCGTCAGTCGGCGATGGTGCGTCCTTGGGCTTCTCCTTTTTGGGCTCCTCCTTGGGCTCCTCTTCTGGCCCCTCCTTGGGCTCCCCCGGTGGCGGAGGAGGTGGAGGAGGTGGAGGAGGTGGAGGAGGTGGAGGAGGCGGAGGAGACGCGGCGGCCGCTGGCTTCTCCTCTGGCTTCACTTCGTAGGGCTTTTTTTCCACGTCATTGTCTTTCGGTGGCAGATCGCCATTTCCGGTCATCTGAGTCCTCCTTCTCAGTTGCGAACGTACAGTCCCCCGTTGGGTGTATATACGCCGATAATAGGGGCAGGCACAAGGAAAATAACCTGTATTGGCCGCGGTCGTCAACGACAAAGCGACTGAAGTTCATATTTCAGCCTTCTGCGAGGGTCACTCGGTCACGGCCGTCACGCTTGGAACGGTAGAGTGCGTCGTCGGCAGCCTTGAGGATCCCGTGGGCTCCCGTGCCGTGGAGGGGATGGACCGCGACACCGAAGGACGAGGTGATGTGGAGGTCCCCGCCGCCAGTCAGGGGCACGGAGATCCTGGTGCGGATCAAGCGGCGGATCTCCTCCGCCCGGTGCATTGTGTGCTCCACCGAGGCGTCGGGCATGATCAGGATGAACTCTTCGCCCCCGTATCGGCACGCAATGTCCTCCCCCCGGATCAGGTGGGGGAGCAAGGACCCGAGGGATTCGAGGACCCGGTCGCCGATGTCGTGACCGTGGGTGTCGTTGACCTTCTTGAAGTGATCGATGTCGAGCATGATGATGCCCAACTCGATGTCGTGTCGTTCGGCGCGCAGGAGCTCTCGCTCGAGGGACTCTTCCATATATCGACGGTTGAAGAGTCCCGTGAGTTGATCCCGAACAGACTGGTGGTGCAGGCGCTCCCGGAGCTGGAGGTTCGCATATGCCAATGTGAACTGATCCACCAGGTTCACTGCAAGACGTCGTCTCTTGTTCACCCTTTCACTGTCCGAAGTGTTGAAGGTGTCGAACTGGATGAAGAGGCTCCCCAGGGTCTGTCCGTGTGCTGTTAGCGGCAGACAGAGGCAGGGCCTCAATGGGTTCCTGGAACCGTGGCCGCAGAGAAATCCCGACTCCTCTTCGGCGAGGAGCACGGACTTGCCACGGGTGAGCACCGGGCAGTCTGCAACGGGGATGGAGTCCTCAGTGGGCTTCGAGTCTCCCCAGCGGGCGGCGACCTCAAGGGTCTCCCCGTCGTCGTTTACGAGGGAGAAGGCGCCGGAGGTATCAGGGAAGAGCTTCATCACGACCCATTGGAGCACCGGCCAGGTCTCCTTCGGCGCCCGGCATCCCTGGAGATCTTCCTGCATCGCGTTGATGGTCACGATCTCCCGGTTCTGATCCCCGAGGAGCTGGTTGGCCCCTTCGAGCTCACGGGTTCGTTCCGTGACCTGTTCTTCCAGGAGATCCTGGTGCCTCGAAAGCTTCTCCTCGGCCTCTTTGCGGGTGCTGATGTCAGACACGGCGGTGGCGAAGGTTCCCGGCGCTGGGGAGGACACCGAGACGCTGAGGTGTTTGCCCAGCTCTTCGAAGTAGGCCTCGAACTGCTTTGGCTCGCCGCCCGCCGCCACCTCAGCGTAGATCACCAGGAAGGGCGGCGTCGGCAGGCCCCAGATGCTGGTCGGGGTGCGGCCCAGTACCGTCTCGAGGCGAACACCCGCGATGCGCTCGTATCCTGGATTCATGTCGAGGATCGAGTAGTTGTCGGGCTCCCCTTTTTCGTCCCTGACGATCTCGTAGAGGACAACTCCTTCCTGCATGTTGCGGAAGATCTCCTCATAGCGGGACTGGTCGGCTTTCACGCGGGCCCGGATGCGTCGGAAATACAGCAGCAGGAGGCCCAGCGCCACCAGGATGAAGAGCAGCGATCCCAGGCCGTTGACCAGGGGCTGCAGCCACTCGAGGTCGCTGGTGAAGGGCCGGTTCAGCTCGAAGAGCCCCAAGGCCATCAAGGCCCAGCCGGTAAAGCTGCGTCCGGGGAGCTGGTCCTCGGTCTGGGTGAGGACCAGGAGCCCGGCCTTGACGACGAGCAGGGTCACCATCAGCGAGAATGGCACCATGGTCAGATAGAAGGGCAGCGAGGTGGAGAAGCCCACAGTGATCCAGATCACGCCGGTCACTGCGCCGATGATCCACAGCTCATGGGCCCGGCGCTCGACGAAGCTATGCAGGGATGACATCACCAGGGCCGCTGTGACGAGATCGGGTCCATAGAACGCCAGGAGGTAGGGCCCTGGCGGGTTCGTGTAGTTCATGAACGAAAGGCGGATGATGGCAATCGTCGGAAGGAGCTGGACGCACCAGGCAACGGCCCAAAGCCGTAAGAATCGATCCCTGGATTGCATTGACAGGAACACGAACAGGCCGACGGCCATGAGGTTGATCGTCAGAGTGATAGTCGCGATGAGCAGCGTCCAGGACACGTGCAGGCCTCTCCGAGCGAAGGGCAACGCCTGCCATTGTGGCTGAAAATTCGCCTACATACAAAAAGATGCTGCTTCAGTTGTCAGTCAGCGCGGGCGCCTGTGGCGTCCCGGTGGGGCAGACCCAGGTCCGTAACCCCGGCGAGATCTCGCTTGGAGAGGATCGGCCCTTCGGTACACATCCGGATCCCGGTCCCGTCCACACAGCAATGTCCGCAGAGGCCGATGCCGCATTTCATGTAGCGCTCGAAGGAGAGCTGGTAGTCCATGAGATGTTCATCCGCGAGATCTCGAACCGCCAGGAGCATCCCCTCAGGGCCTGCGGCGAAGACGTGTTCATGACGTCCCTGTGCAAGGAGCTCCCGCAGGCGGTCAGTGACCAGCCCCCGGGTGCCCAGGGAGCCGTCCTCGGTGACCAGCCAGGCGCCGGCCCGATGGTATTCGTCGCTAAACATCAGATCCGTCGCAGTGCGGGCCCCGAGGAGGAGCTCGAATTCCATCCCGTTCCGGGCCATCGACCGGGCCAGATAGCGTACCGGTGCGACGCCGCAGCCGCCCCCTACGATCACCGCCGGTCCCGCAGGCTGGAAGCCCCGGCCGAAGGGGCCGCGCAGGCCGATCATCTGCCCCGGCTCGATCTCCATCATGGCCCTGGTGAAGGGGCCGACTGCCTTTATAGTAATTTCTAGGAAACCATCAGTAACATTTGAAACTGAAAATGGTTTTTCGTCGATGCCAGGGAGCCACACCAGGACGAACTGGCCCGGCGCGACGTCGAAGGCCCGTGGCAGATAGAAGCTCT
>CAZNWW010000211.1:0-6813 GCA_964576155.1 uncultured Myxococcales bacterium
TCCAGGACCAGACCGACGAGATCGCGGCCCTGCTGGATCCGTCTCGCCCCGTGCGACAGCTCTCCTTCGGCGGCGGCACACCCACCTACCCCGGCCCCGAGCGCTTCCGGGCCTTGATGGAGGGACTCAAAGCCCGGTTCACCTTCGATCCGGACGGCGAGCGCGCGGTGGAGGTCGATCCCCGCTCCGTGGACACAAGCTACCTGGATCTCCTGGTTGATCTGGGCTTCAACCGGTTCAGCTTCGGGGTCCAGGACCTGGAACCCGGTGTCCAGGAAGTCGTCAACCGGATCCTCCCTGTCGAGCGTCTCGAGGGCCACATGGTCCACCTGCGATCCCGGGGCGTGGACGCGATAAACCTGGACCTCATCTATGGCCTTCCCACCCAGACCGAGGAGAGCTTCGGCCGCACCCTGAGCCGGGTTATCGCCCTGGAGCCGACCCGGTTGGCGGTCTTCGGCTACGCGCACGTCCCATGGGTCGCTCCCCACCAGGCCGCCCTGGTGGAGCACCCCATTCCGGACAGGGACGCGCGGCTCGCGCATTTCTCCCTTGCCTGGGAGATGCTGCGGGACGCAGGCTGGGAGCAGGTGGGCATGGATCACTTTGCGCGGCCCGAGGACGAGCTGGTCGAGGCCCTTCGCTCCCGAACCCTCAACCGGAACTTCATGGGCTACACGACCCGGCGAGGGCTGGACCTCGTCGGTCTGGGCGCGTCCGCGATCAGCGCGGTGTCCGGCACGTACACGCAGAATGTAAAGCCCGTCCCCGGTTTCCTCACGACCCAGGGCACAGACCGCTGGGCCCGAGGCTGGCTCCTGGACGACGAGGACCGCCTGCGGGGCGACGTGATCATCGACCTCCTCTGCAACCTCCACCTCTCCTATGACCGGGTGGAGGCGGCCCACGGGATCGCCTTCGAGGATCACTTTGCGACGGAGCTCGGTGAGCTTGATCAACTGGCGGAGGACGGCCTCGTCGTGCTCGGGGATCGCACCCTGGACGTCACCCCTGTGGGCAGGTACTTTATACGCAACGTGGCCATGGTCTTCGACACCTACCTGCGTGAAGGCGCGGCCCCGGAGGCCCGCTACTCCAAGACCATCTGACAGGAGGAGGCTGACGGTGATTGGGCGATGCGCGCTCCCCACGGATGTCGGCGTCCTGCTCACGGACATGGGGGGACCCGCGTCCACGGTTGACATCGAGGCCTTCCTTCGGGCGCTCCTCGGCGATCCGCGGATCATGCGGATGCCCTTTGGGTTCATTCTTCGCCCTATCCTGTCGCGTCGGATAGCGCGTAAGCGCGCACCGAAAGTTGCGCCGCGCTACGAATCCATCGGGGGCAAATCCCCGCTCCTGGATGCGACCCGGCGCCTCGCTGGAGAGGTCGAGGGCCTCCTGAAGGCGCCTGTAGGGGTAGCGATGCGCTACACCTCGCCACGACTGGCGCCGGCCATGGCGGAGCTGGCCGATCGGGGCGTCCGACGCGCGGTCGTGATTCCTCTCTACCCCCAGTACTCGACCTCCACCACAGCCTCCACCCTCGACGACCTGGTCCGTAACTCTCCCGAGGAGATCCGACACACGGTCGTTGAGCGCCACGGGGACCGGGCCGGCTACCTGGACGTCATGGCCGGGGCCCTCGAAGAGGTCCGGGCCGCAGCACCCGAGGGTGCGCACGTTCTGTTCACTGCGCACAGCATCCCTGAGAGCTTCACCCGGGGCGGTGATCCCTATATCGCTGAAATCAAAGCCACGGTCCGGGAGATAGCGAACCGCGCCGAGCTCCCGAAGGACGAGTTTTCCCTGGCGTACCAGAGCGTCGGCCCTGTGGGACGCTGGCACGGCCCTTCCTGGGAGGACTCCCTGGAGCAACTCCACTGCGATGGAATACGGGACCTGGTGGTCCAACCCCTCTCCTTTGTTTCAGAAAACCTTGAGACCCTGTGGGATCTGGACATCGAGATGCGCAGGCGATGTGATACCCTCGGGCTCTCGATGCGGCGCACCCCCACCCCCGGGACGTTGGCGGGATACGTCGCGCTCCTCGCGGACCTCGCGTGCGAGGCGGCTGAGAAGGAGGGATGGCTCTGATGCTCGACGTAATCATCGTCGGGGGCGGCATCTCCGGCCTCACCGCTGCCTGGGATCTGCGACAGGCGGGCCGCAACGTTCTCGTCCTCGAGGCAGATGAGGAGGTGGGCGGTAACGTACGGACAATGGAGCAAGACGACTTCCGCATGGAGCAGGGCCCACATGGCTTCATGGGATCCGCGGAGCACATCTGGCGCCTGGTGGAAGAGCTGAGCCTCGAGCATCAGATCGAGGAGGCAGCGTCCATCGCCTCGAACCGCTACATCTTTCGGGACGGCCGCCTCCACGCCCTGCCGCTCTCGGCCAGCGCGTTCCTCGGTACCCGGCTCCTCTCGTTTGGAGGGAAGGCCCGGCTCGCCATGGAGCCCTTCGTTCGGCCCGGCGGGACCGACGACGACACGGCCTGGGAGTTCTTCGTCCGACGCTTCGGCAAAGAAGGCGCATCCTGGATAATGTCTCCTTTTATTTCTGGCATTTATGCTGGAGATATTCATGCTTTAGGTGCACGGGCAGCCTTCCCGAAGTTCTGGCGCTTCGAGCAGGAATCCGGGTCTATGATCCGGGGCGCCATGCGGTACATGAAAGAAAAGAAGAGACGCCTGGCCGCCGAGGGAAAGTCCCCACGAAAGGGTCTCTTCACCGTTTACGGAGGCATCGGCGGACTCACCACGACTCTCGGGATGCGCATGGCCCACCAGATCCTCGCGAGCACCCCGGTCCAGACGGTCACGCAGGGAGACGGCAGCGTCCGTGTAACTTGGGATGGAGGAGAGGCGGAGGCACGATCCGTGGTCGTCGCGGCGCCGCCGCACCGCGCCTCCGCGATGCTGGCGTCCGCCGCACCCGGTGCCGCTGACGCGCTGGACGAGATCCCCCTGGTGCAGGTCGCAGTGATCCACTGGTCCCCCATCCATGAGGACGTCGGCCCGTGGCCCCTGGGCTTCGGCGCGCTGATCCCTCGTCAAGAGGGGCTGCGTGTCCTCGGGACCCTCTTCCCCTCCCAGCTCTTTGATGCACGCGCGCCCCAGGGACGTCGCCTCTTCACGTCCTATTACGGCGGTGCCCTGGATCCGGACGCTGCCACGCTGCCCGGGGACGAACTCATCGCGGTGGTCCGGGAGGAGCACGGAAAGCTCTTCGGATTCGATCCTGGCCCCTTGGAAGAGATCAAGATCCTCCGTTACGAACACGGCATTCCCCAACTCCTGCCCGGACACCCCGAGGTGGTTGACCGCCTCCGCACCGCCACGGGGAGTATTCCCGGGGTCTTCCTGGCGGGAAACTACCTGACCGGTGTTGGAATCGAGAACGCGGTGGAGAGCGGCTACCAGGCTGCGGACGAGGTGAAGACATGGCTGGAGGCGACTCCATGAGCGAGCCAGGGACCGGCGCCCAGGGCGGCCTCGTCGGACGCAGCCAGGAGAGCCCGCTGATGGTTGTGGGCTGTGATTTCAAGCGCGCGTCCTCCATTTGGCGGGAGGTCCTCATCACCAACGCCGAGGAGCGCAAGGAGCTCCTCGATGCGATCCGACGCAGCGACCCCGCCGCAGGGTTCATGGCCGTGGAGACCTGCAACCGGGTGGAGTGGGTGGTATCAACCGAAGACCCGACCTGGATCGGGGAGCTCCTCCACGCACAGATGCTGGACCGGTGGTGCACGCACTTCGGCGACGACGCTGTGCTCCCCGCCCTGGAGCGTTACTCGGGCCGCGCCGCTGCGGATCACCTCTTCCGGGTCGCCGCGGGGCTCGAATCCCTGGCCCAGGGCGAGGCCGAGATCGCCGGCCAGCTCCAGACCTCCTTGCAGCGGGCCCAGGACGAGAAGACCTCTACGCGGGTCCTCAACGGCCTCGGACGCTTCATGGGCGGCGTCGCAAAGACCTCCCAGCGCATGGGGTTTCGTTCCGCATTCAACCGTGGCATCCACGTGCTGACTGCGTGGTTCCTGGAGAAGCGCCTCGGCGCCGGCGAGCGGCGCTCCGTAGCGGTAGCCGGGATGGGCGAGATAGGACGCAAGACCGCGGACTTCATCGAGCATCACCTCGGCTACGAAGTCCTGCGGTTCAACCGGAGTCTCCAAGGTCACGAAGACTGGCGCTCCCTGGACTCTCTCTCCGAGGCCCTGGCCGACGTGGACGCGCTTGTCATCGCAACTGGGGCGCGGCGACCTTTGCTCAACGAGGTGACCTTCTCTACCTGTGTCGCGAGCGCGCCCCTCCTGGTGATGGATCTCGGCATTCCCCGGCAGGTCGAGCCGGCGGCGCGGGAGCTCCCGGCGGTGACCTATCACCCCGTAGACGCATTGGTGGAGGTCGCCAATCCGGAGGAAGACGCGGCCCGGGCCCGCCTGGAAGATGCCATCGCTCAACAAGTGGCGCGCTTCAACCGGTTCTGCCTGGAGCGCCACGTCGTGGCCCTCCTCAGGGTTGCGCAGGAGAAGCGCCTGGATCTGATCCGCGGTGACGTGGACGTCCTGGTGCAGAAGAAGATGGGGGACATGGACCCCGCCACCCAGGGTCGGGTCGCGGACCTGCTCAGGGAGGTGGTCCGCAGCTACGCGCATGACGTGTTCCAATCCGTACACGAAGCGCTCGAAGAGGGATGGAAGCATGCCAGAGACCAGGACTGAGCCGCTGATCATAGGTACCCGGGGGAGCCGCCTGGCCCTCTGGCAGGCTGAGGAGGTACAGCGCCTCCTTCCCGCGGAAGCCCGGCTCGAGATCATTCGGACAACGGGGGACCGGATCCAGGATGTCTCCTTGCAGGGGGGCTCCACCACGGGCTTCTTCACCAGGGAGATCGAGGAGCGGCTCCTGGCCGGAGATATCGACTTGGCCGTGCACTCGTTCAAGGACCTGCCCACCGCGCTGGATCCAAGGCTGGCCATCGCGGCCTGCCTCCCCCGTGCGCCGGTGACCGATCTGCTGCTCGTCCATCCGGACTGGCTCGGGGACGACGGGCTGCTGCCCCTCAAGCCCGGCTGTCGCGTAGGGGCCGGATCACTCCGGCGTCAGGCCCTCGTGCGTCTCTATCGTGCCGATGCAAGACCTGAACTGATTCGCGGCAACGTGCCCACACGTGTCCGTAAATGCGTGGATGGAGAGTACGGCGCGGTCGTCCAGGCCCGGGCCGGCGTCGAGCGCCTGGAGTTGGACACCGACCCCCTGGTGATCTTCGAGTTGGACCCGGCCCTGTGGTTGCCTGCGCCTGCCCAGGGCGCGGTCGCCGTGGAGATCCGGACGGATGATGATCGCGCCCGCGCCGCGGTCGGAGCCATCGACGATGCGGCGACCACCGCGGCTGTCACCCTGGAGCGTCGGCTACTGGCTGCCTTCGAGGGTGGGTGCCATACCGCGTTTGGCGCGCACGCTGTCGCCGACGGCCGGATCTGGCGAGCGGCCATCGGGATCGACCGTCCCGAGGGCGCCGGCTGGGGACAGAAGGTCTACACAGGAATCCTCGAGGATCTCGAGAACCTGGGCCCCGCCAACATCGTCGAGATGACCCCCGAGGCGGTCACCGTACAGGAGGCGCTTTGCCGAATGTGGAGACAGTGATCCTGACCCGCGAGTCGCCGGACAACCTGCGCATCGCGGCGCATCTGCCCGTGGGACAACAGATACTGGACTACCCCTGCGTAGGGACCCGCCTGCTCACGCCGTCTCCGAAGACGCTTGACGCCTGGCTCTCTCCCAGCCCGGACGCGCTCGTGGTCACCAGCCGACGCTCGGTAGAGGCCCTGGCCACCCACGGGGCGGTCCTGCGTCGGCTGGATCCACCTGTAGCCGTGGTCGGTGCGGCCACGGCGCGCGCGGTAGTGGCGGGCTGGGGCATAACCCCCACCTGGCTCCCCCCGGAGCCCACGGGAAGCTCCCTGGCCGCGGTCCTGCTGGACCGTCTCCCCAGGGGCGGCCGGGTGCTCTACCTGCGGGGCGATCTATCCACCGGTGAATTGGCGGCAGCCCTCCTCGCCGCCGGGCTCGACTGCGATGAGCGCGTCGTCTACGAGAACACCACGCCTGAGATCCCCCCCCTGGACCTGACCGGGCTGGCTATTGCGGCCTTCGCCAGTCCGTCCGCGGTTGCCCGTTTCCAAGAACACAATCCCGACATCGCACCACGTGTTGTCGCCGTCGCGGCCGGCCCGACCACTGAAGCGGCCCTTCAGAAGGGCCGCTTCGCCATGGTCCGTCGGGCCGACGGACCCGGCCCTGAGGCCATGGCGCGATGCATCCTGGACATCATCGGAGGAACCAATGAAGCGTGATCGATCCTGTGAACTCTTCGAGCAGGCCTGCAGCCGGATCCCCGGCGGCGTCAACAGCCCCGTGCGGGCCTTCGGACACATCGGCGGCACCCCCGTCTATTTCGCCGAGGCGAAGGGGAGCGGTTTCGTGGACGTGGACGGCAACCGGTACGTGGACTTCTGCCAGTCATGGGGCCCCCTGATCCTGGGACATTCCCGTGAGGAGGTGGTCGCTGCGGTACAGGAAGCAGCGCCGCGAGGTCTGTCCTACGGTGCGGTCCATGAAGGGGAGGTGACCCTCGCGGGCCTTATCCTCGACGGCTTCCCTGAGTTCGACAGGGTCCGCGCCGTGAGCTCGGGCACCGAGGCAGTAATGACGGCCCTGCGCCTCGCTCGCGGCGCGACGGGGCGGGACCTCGTCGTGAAGTTCGCGGGCGGCTATCACGGCCACGTGGACACCATGCTCGTCA
>CAZNWW010000212.1:0-6813 GCA_964576155.1 uncultured Myxococcales bacterium
GGGGCATGCGCCGCAGTTGATGCACAGCTCGATGCAGCCGCACACGGCCACGCCGCTGCAGGCTGCGCCGCCGCAGTCTCCGCTGTCCCAGCAGCACTGGAAGTCGCCGGGGCACTCGGGGCCGTTGGGGTGCGAAACACAGCTCCCCGGCATGTCGCCGGCAGGGTACGCGGCCTTGCAGACCTGCCCTTGAGCGCAGTCCGAGTCGCCGTAGCAGCAACCCCCCGGAAGGGGCGAGCACGCGCCCGGCAGGCTGGCTTGGTCGCAATCCATCTCGCAGGGACAAGGGGACGCGCCGACGCACTCCTGGATGCTATAGCAATCGTCGTTCGCCCAACATTCCCCGAACCCGGGCTCGGGCTGGCAGGAGCCGCCCTGCTCCGGGATCGTGCAGACCATGTTGTCGGGACAGTCCTCGTCTCCGACACAGCACGCATCGGTCATGGGGACGCACTCTCCGCCGACGTCCATGAACATGTCACAGTTGGTGTAGCATCCGCACATCTGCACGCCGACGCAGGCGTGGTTCGGATCGCAATCCTTGTCGATCCAGCACTCCCCGATCTGCGGCGGGCCCTGGCAGATCCCGCCGTCTTCGTGCGGAATGCACTGGAGACCCTCCGGGCAGTCCTCGTCGGTGCAGCAGCAGCCCGCTTCGCACGCAGGCAGACACGCTCCCAGGTGGCTGGGCATGCAGTCCCCGTCGCAGGTGCAGACGAACTCCCCCTCGCAGCTCTGCCACCACAGGCAGTCATCGTCGTTCCAGCATGTCCCGTCGTCGGGGACCGGCAGACAGATCCCGATGGCCTCCGGTGGGCCGTCGAACACGCACACCATGCCGGCCTCGCAAGGATCGTCAGACCAGCAACAATCCCCTTGTATCTCCAATCCGAGCCGCTCGAGATAGGGAGGGGCGGCAGCAGGGCCGGATCCGGTACACAGGCGAGGGACGTCGGATCGCAGATCTCACCGACGTCGCAGCTGCCCTCGTCGGTCTCCCCGTCGCAGTCGTCATCCTGGGCGTTGCAGATCTCCTCCGCCGGGATCCCGGCGTCGCATTCCGACAAGCCATCCTCGGTGCAGACCCGCACCCCCTCGCAGGTACCCCACTCGCTCTCCGTCCAGCAGGGGGTCCAGAGGCCCAGGGTCACCGACAGATCGCTACAGGGACAGATGCCAGAGTCAGCGACGCACTGCTCCAGGGTCTCCCCGTCGAGGGTCAATGCCTCGACGCAGCTGAAGCCCAAGGGGCAGCCGTCGTCGCCGCACGCGAAGCCGCAGAACGCACCCTCAGCCCCGTAGGAGACGCACGCGTCCTCAGTCCCACCGACGCTCGCGCAGTCGTCGTCCACGGAGCAGGAGACTACGTAGGGACGGAGGACGAAATAGTCGAGTGATATCAAGAGCCTAAGTCCCGCTCAGTGACTGTTGAGAATTTCCCATAAGTGTCCCCACTCGGAACAAGAGGCTGGTCCTCGCCCGGTATCCGGGCCACCCCCACCTGGGAGGGCGGGTGGGAGGTGGCCCTTCCTTCACCCCCCTTTTGAGATCTTAGTATTGTGTAGGCACTGGGGGGTCGCCGTGGAGGGGTCCGTTTCAGACCCGGCTCCGGCCGTTGGCGGGCTTGGACTTGGATGCAAGGTGGGAAGTGGAGCCGCCAACGGTCGGAACGGAACGCTGAAATGGAGCCCCGGAATCGGAGGCGACCCTCCGCAGGGGACCGAAAAGTGTGCAGCTCGGGGAGTCGGCCCTGAAGGGCCTCCCACAGTGGAGTGGTGCTGGATGACTCACACCGTGTGAAGGTCGAAGTCATCATGGCCTTGCCCGGTCGGTGAGCCGGTGCGAGCGGCTTGACTAACGCACCCAGCTCACCGATGCTATCGCTCCAAAATATGGACGGACACGTTGATCCAACAAAGGAGACACCCCATGAGTTCGAAAATCGCCATCACGGTGCTCGCTTTGACACTCCTCCTGGGCGTGGCTTGCAACCTGACGAAGGAGGCCAACGGAGTGCCGAAGTCGAGTACCTCGACAGCCGAGGACGCTCAGCCGCCCACGGGCCCTGCCGGGGGCACCGGCGAGGTCCTCGAGACCATGGACGCCGGCGGCTACACCTACGTCAAGTTGCAGATGGGCGCTCAGCAGATCTGGGCAGCAGGGCCGCAGACCGCTATCAAGGTGGGCGATGAGGTCACGATTCCGGGTGGTATGCCCATGATGAACTTCCGGAGCAAGACCCTCGACCGTACCTTCGAGTTGATCTACTTCGTCCCTTCGATCTCCACCGGAGCGACCCCGCCCGCGGCTACCAATCAGACCATGGCCCATCCCAAACCGGCAGGTCAGCCGGCCGTGGCTGCCGGCAGCATCAAGAAGGCCGACGACGGACACACCGTCGCCGAGATCTTCGAGCAGAAGGCCGCGCTCTCGACCAAAACCGTCATTCTCCGAGCCAAGGTGGTCAAGTACTCTGCGGGCATCATGGGCAAGAACTGGCTCCACGTCCAAGACGGCACCGGCAGCGAGGGCACCAACGACTTGACCGTGACCACCGATGCGACCGCATCCGTCGGCGACACTGTGCTTATCAAAGGGAAGATTACGACGGACAAGGACTTCGGCGCGGGCTACAAATACGAGGTCATCATCGAGGACGCATCTATCACCACCGATCCCTAGCGAAGTGTAGTCCCCGTGAGCGGTCGGTAGCGGTTGATGGGGAGGATCTCGTAGCCCTCCAGCCGGCGGGAGATCACGGCGACGTTGTCTTCGTGCCATAGGGGCAGGATCGGGATCTCTTCAGCCAGGATCTCCTGGATGCGTCGGTAGTACCGGATGCGGACCTCCCGCCTCGGGTTTTGTCTCCCCAGCTCCAGCAGGCAGTCCACCTCGGGATCGGTGAAAAAACTCCGGTTCCCGGTTGTGAACGGCAGGGTCCCGCCCGATGCAGCGATCTGACGGAGCTCTTCGGCGCGCTCCTCGACCCAGGGCACCCAGCGCTCCCTGCATATCTCGGCAAAGGGCCCCTCGATGTCCTTGTATCCCGGCGGCAGGAAGCGCCGGTCGAGGCGGCCGTACTCCGTGTCTCCGATGCCTCCGGCCGGGACCGGCGTTCCCTGGGAGTGGAAGAGCCAGCGAAGGATGTCGGGGTCGATCACCTCGGGCACCTGGAGCACGTAGAGATCGAAGTTCCCCTTGCGGACATCCGAGAGGAGGGTGGAGAGCTCCGTGGGCACGGTCTCGACCGCCACCCCCACCATGGCCAGTTGATCTGCGAGGACCCGACCCGTTGCGGTGCGGAATCGGTCCGTGGTGACCTTCAAGGTGAGGGTCATGCGGATCCCAGTCTCCGGATCCCTGGGGAGCCCGGCCCCGTCCAACAGCTTCTCGGCGCGATCACGGTCGAAAGGCAGCGGCTCGAGGCCCTCATGGAACGCCCAGTGGAGGGGGGGCAGCATCCCCGCGGCCAGCCGGGCTCGCCCGTCGTACATGTGGGTGACTATTCCGCCCCGATCCAGGGCCAGCGCGAAGGCCTTGCGCACGTCCCGCCGGTCCAGCGGCGAGCGGGTGAGGTTCATGGCCATATAGGTGGTGCAGGACGCTGGCCCGGCCTCGATGCGGAGCCCGAGCTCGTCCTGGAGGCTCCGCACCAGGGGCGGAGAGAGGTTGTTCACGGCCAGGTCTGCGCTCCCCGCGAGGATCGAGAGCATCCGGGTGGCCTCGTCCCGAATGACCCGCACCACGAGCCATTGCGCCGGGGGCTTCAGGCCGTGGTAATCCGGATTCCGCTCCAGGACCACCTTCACATCCCCGTACCGGGACTGGAACCGGTATGGCCCCGTGCCCACGTAGGAGGTGAGCCGCTGTGGTGATGTCGTCCCCTCCAACAGATGGGCCGGCACCAGGCCGATCGCCAGATCCAGGGGAAAGAGCGCGTCCGGGCCCTTCAGCTCGAAGTGTATCCGCCGCTCTCCTTCGGCCCAGACCCGCGCTATCTTCTTCCTCAGGTCACCTGAGAAGTGGGACCCGAGCTCCGGATCCAGGAGGGTCCGCCAAGTGTAGACCGCATCGTGGGCATGGACCGGCACACCGTCGTGCCAGGAGAGCCCCTCCCGGAGGGTGACAACCCAATGGGTGCAGTCCTCCGGTCCTCCGTCGCAGGCCGGCTCCACGCTCTCGGCGAGGTCGGGCACCGGCGAAAGGTCCGAGGTCTCGACAGTGGTGAGCCCTGCAAAGATCAGCTTGGAGACCTTGGTGGAGCTCGAGTCCGTGACGAACCGGGGGTCAAGATCCCGAGGGGGCGTCTCCAGGAGCAGCACGATCCGCTCCTCCCGCGTCCCCGGATCCTTCGGCTCCGCCTGGCAGGCCGCCAGACAGAGGATCAGGAAAGCTTGGGCGAACCGAATCACCTAGAAAGTTGTATAGGTTTCCTGCTTCGCCAATTCATCGAGGAACTTCTGGAGGTTCTCCGGGTTGGCCGCGAGGCTGAGGTCCTTGACGCGATCGAGGTTCTCCACGATCTCGCCGAAGATCAGGGCCCGGTTGATCATCTCGACGCTGTACTGCGCATAGAGCTGTGTCACGATGGGCTCCATGACCGATCGGATGTTGAGCTGGACCAGATCCGCGGCCTTGGCCGTCTTCTTCTTACCGCTCTCATCCAGGTACCGCTTAACCTTCACTTCGTGCCAGCGCTTGACCTCCTGCTCGGTGATCTTCAGGTGGATCTCGGGCGCAAGGACAAAGTCCTTGATCTGGGCCTCCTTGATGATGTCGCCGATGATCGTCTCTACGAGGTGGCTGTCAAACTGCTCCTCGCCCTCGGGGACCTCCTCGCACTTCGGCACCTTGATGTCGAGATCCTCGCCGAACATCTCCTTGAAGGTCTGGTAGGTGTACTTGTCCTCGACCTTCTTCTTCTCCTCGGGCTTGCCTGTGACCTCGACGAGCGCGCCCTTGAGGCCCTCCTGGCCCTCCTTCCCCGGAGCCCAGATAACCAGTTCGGTCTTGATACCCGTGGGGGGCTCCGGACTCCACTGGAAGCCATAGAGGAGGGTGAGGCTGTCCCGGAGGTCGTCCAGGGACCGCTGCAGCCGATTCGCGGTGGCCATGTAGTCCACGACCTTGTACGCAATCTCCGGATGGAACACCCGGTCCCCGAAGACACCGTGGGGTGACATGTCTGCGATGCCGGTGTCGACCTTCTCCAGTATCCTGATCAACGGCTTCAACAGCTCGAGCTGCTTCTGCACCTTGGCGTAGTCACCGAGCTGCGCCAGCATCGACGGATCACCGGTCTCGAGGACGGGGATCAAGTTGCCGAGGGCCTCGATGTTGTCGTTATACCAGACCGTGTACTCGTCCCGGAACTTCTGCACCGCAACGACCCGAGCAGCGAGCTTCTGGCCCGTCGGGTCGGTCTGCGGCTCGAAGAAGTAGGTCTTCAGGGTCTTGGCCTGGGTGACACCGGCGTTGTGCAGGGATCGCAGCCCGAGATCACGGCCGAACTGCATACCGAGCCAGAGCGCCGCGGAGAGGGCGACGACCGACACGATGGTCATGACGATGAAGCGGCCCTTGGGCCTGGTGACCTTCCCCGCGTCGAGATCGTCCATGTTCAACGACGCCATGGCCTTCCCGCCTGCGCCGAAGTCCAGCTTGAAGTCATCCGTTGCGATCTTCCGGGGCTCGGCCGAGGCCTTGCCCTCGCCCCCGGTCGACTTCGCCCCGGCCCCCTTAGAAGGCTTCTTCGCATCCTTCAAACCCAGGCGGACGCGCAGGGCCTCCAGATCCTTACCCTTGTCCTTCGGGGGCTCCTGACCCTCGGTGCGCTCGTCCGTCTTGTCGTTGTCCACTTGGTCCTCCCAGGTTCCACGGCCCAAGAAAGGGCTTGGATTTCTGAATGACATTAACATCTCCGGCACCGGTGTCAAGCGCCTGCGCACGGGCTGCATTTGACTTCGTGGTCACGCGGGGGTATCTAAACGGACATGGAAAAGTACTGCCCGAAGTGCTTCCAGTCCTACGACGCTGACGCGACGACCTGTCCCGCAGATGGCGCGACCCTCGTCGGGACGGACGAGCGCAGCCTTATCGGCGAGGTACTGGACAGCCGCTACAAGATCCTGGACATCGTCGGCCAGGGCGGCATGGGCGTGGTCTATCGTGCCGAGCAGGAGATCATCGGGCGCATCGTGGCGCTGAAGGTCCTGCGCCGCGACATCGTACGCGACGCCAGCCAGGTGTGAAGCGATTCCTCACCGAGGCCAAGGCCATCGCGTCACTCACCAGCCAGAACACGGTGACCCTCTATGACTTCGGGGTCACATCCGACGGGCTGCTCTACTACACAATGGAGCTCCTCGAGGGGAGTTCCCTGGGGGAGGTCATCGACGACGATGGCCCGGTCCCCTATCTTCGCGCAGCGGACATCATGCTCCAGGCCTGCGACTCCCTTGGGGAGGTCCATGACCAGGGGATCCTCCACCGGGACATCAAGCCCGACAACATCTTCGTGGCCAAGAACGAAGCGGCAAAGACCACGTAAAGGTCCTGGACTTCGGCATAGCAAAACTCATGGGCGACGGCAGCATGGGTACCCTCACCCAGACCGGGATGATCTGTGGGACCCCTGCGTACCTCGCGCCGGAGCAGGCCCTGGGCAACCCCGCAGGTCCGTCCGCGGACCTCTACTCGCTGGCCATCACCCTGTACGAGGCCCTCGCCGGTGTGCCTCCGTTCCAGGCGACTACCGCGATGAAGCTCCTCCTGCAGCACATCAACGAGGAGCCGCCGGCGATCTACCAGGCC
>CAZNWW010000213.1:0-6807 GCA_964576155.1 uncultured Myxococcales bacterium
CGCCTTGCCCGCGGCCTTCTCCCACTCGGTCTCGTAGACCGGCAGCATGGGCTTGACGTAGTCCCCCGCCTGCTCAACACCCGACGGCGCCAAGGGAGCCTCGTCAAGGGTTGGCGTGCAGGAAGCAGCCATCAACACCGTTACGAACACGAGACGTGTCATCGGGACCTCCGCCCAGTCAAGGATCGCTCTCGACCTTTAGCCGGCTCCAGCAGCATCTATCGATGATATGGGTCTACGCCCAGCTTCTCCAGCTCTGTGCGAGCGCGTCCGCCATAGACCCCGAAGGGATCGTTGACCGAGGCGCGATGGAGGGCAGCCTTGGCGTCGTCGAGGCGGCCCAGGTCACGTTGTACGATCCCCAGGTGGTAGAGCGCCTCGGCGAGGCGGCCCGGGGTGGAGAAATCCGCCCGGACGAGGGCCGCCCGGATGTTTCCCTCGGCCTCCTCCAGACGACCCTGGCCGTACTGGAGCCAGCCCAGGGTGTCCAGGTAGAAGATATTATGCGAGGGCTCCCGCCGGATCGCCGCCCGGACCAGGGCGAAGCCGCGCTCGGTGTCCTGACCCGTGAGGGCCAGGAGGTAGGCCTGGTTGTTCTCCATACCCGAATCGCCGGGGAGGTCTGCGATGGCTTCGTCGTAGGTCTTCATCGCGTCGTCGATGCGGCCTGATGCGAACTGGACCTCGGCGAGCTGCGTCAGGACCCAGGTGTCAGCGGGATCCGATGAGAGCGCAGAGAGCGCTGCACGAACCCCGAACTCTGCGACCGCAGGGACGTGCTCCTCGGGCACCATCCCTGCGTGGAGGACCTCGGCCACGGCCTTGGCCATCTCAGTGTGGACTGCGGTGGCCTTGAAACCGGAGAACGCCTTGCGGGCGAAGGCCTCTGCCTCCTCGATGCGACCTTTCGCCAAGAGCTCCTTCAGCATTGTGATGCCCAGCCCGAAGCGTGCGCGGGTGCCGCGCAGCCCGGCCTCGAAGGAGCGGACCGCGGAGTCCCACCTGGAGCGCTGGAGGAGGAGAACCCCCTCCCAGAATCGGTTCACCGACGGGCTCTCATTCGGATCCTGCGCGCGGGCCAGGAGGTTCTCGATGAGCTTTCGGTCCGGCGCGGGGGCCTTGAGCAGGGTGGCCAGCAGGGCACGGGCTGCGAGGGTGGGCTTCGGCGCCCGGCGGACGGCCTCCTCGAACTGGCGCCAGCCCTGATCCAGGTCCCCGGCTCTCAGGTGGCTCCGTGAGCGCTCCAGCCACCCGGCAGCGGAGTCCACGCCCTCCATGAGTGAGCCGGCCAGGGCAAATCGGTTGTAACGATAGGCGAGGGTCGCCGTCTCCAGGCGCTGGTTACGGATGCTGAAGGGCCCATCTTCTGAGGCGTAGAGCTCCAGGAGCTTCCCGGCTTCCTCGTCCCGGCCCAACAGGAGCAGAGGCTCCGCGGCTGCGAACGCCAGGGACAGGTTTGAGTCGTCAAGGCGGCGGGCCATCCCGTAGAGCTCGACCGAGAGATCCAGCGCAAGGATTCGACGGGCCTGCTCAGCGAAGCGGGTCAGGAGTGCTGTGGTGCCCGGGTTGGTGGCGACACATCGCCAGAGGGTCTCGCGAGCCGCGGATTCGTCGCCTCGGACCAGGTGGATGCGGAACTCCTGCAGGTACGGGGTAGCACCGCCTTCACCAAGGGCCTGCTGCAGCCTCCACTCTGCGATGGCCGCGTCCCAGATCTCCGCCTCCTCGAGGGCTGCTGCCAGAAGGAGCCTGGCCGCAGGGGAGATTCCTCCCTCAGCATCGGCCTGAACGCGCAGGGCGCCACGGGCCGCGGCGTGCATGGCATCCGTGGTAGCGCCGTTTGCGGTCATGGCCTTGATCAAGAACACCATGAGGCGGCCTGTGAGTTGTTCGTCGGGGCTGGGATCTGGACCGGTCCCCGGGACGATCTGCGAGAAGGCTGCAGCCTTGGGACCCGCGGTGACGGTGGTCTCCCGTTGCCGGGTCCGCAGCAGGGCCTGTCGGAGCATGAGCTCCGCGAGCTCGGCCTGGCCTCGTGCCAGGAGGGCAGCCCCGGCGGTCCCCAGGAGCTCTGGCGAGCCGGCCGGTCGCGCGGCCAGCTGCTCAACCGCGCGGCGCAGCACCTGGGGTTGCTCCTGGATCACCAGTAACTCCAGCAGCATGGGGGTCCACCAGCGGGGACGTGCCGGATCGAATTCGTCGAGCATCAGGTTCGTGACCTGGTTACCCAGGCCCCGAGCGGCCAGGTGGTGGACCAGGCTGCGGACCTTCAAGGACGCGGGCTCCGTCTCGACATCCATGAGTCGGCGGAAGATCGCAAGAGCGTCCTGGGGCGTCGCCTTCGGATCCGAGAGGAGGCTCCTGCAGCGACGGATGAGCAGGAAGGGATCGTCAGGGTAGGTCTCGATGGCGCGATCGAGCTGAGCCGCTGCCTGGGGCCCGAGGTTCATGTCCCAGAGGAAGTCGTTCACGCTGTCAAAGAGCTTGTGGAGCTCCCGTGTCATTCGGTCGGCGCGGGTGAGCCTGCGGTGCCCCAGGACGAGCTCCTCGAAGAACACACCGACGAGGACCAACCCTTCATCGACCCGACCGGCCTGGATGAGCTTGAGGGCGCGCAGGACACCGGCGGCCTGGTTGGGGTTCTTGCCCTCGTGACGCTCCAGGAGCGCCAGACCTTCTTTCAAATAGCCATACTCGAACAGGAGATCCGAGAGGGACTGGAGCCGGAAGCCCGGGAGCTTCCGGGCGGTGTAGGCCTCGACGAGCTCGAGGACCTCGGCGTGAGCTCCGGTCTCGGCCGCGTGCTGGAGCATCAGCCGGGTCGCTGTCCAGGATGCGCGCTCGTCCGGGTTGTTCAGCAGCTTGAGGAGGATCGGGTGGGCGAGGTCGTAATGGCTGCCACTCTCCAGGATGCGGACCCCACGCTCCACCTGGGCCGGGACCCGCGCCACCACACCGTCAATGAGCCCCGCGACCTTCTCCCAGTCCGGGGAGACCGCGATGGAGAGCCGCCAGGCCAGCTCCATTGCGATGACCGGCAGGTCCGGTCGGATTTGAAGCGCGTTCTCGAGGAGTCGGATTGCGTCTCCATGCCGGCCGTACCGCTCCAGGAGACCTGTGGCCGCGTCCAGAAATTCCTTGATGTCCGGCGCGGCCATGGCGCCGCGCTCCACGAGGGTCGCTGCGTCCCCCGCGGCGCCGGTTCCGAGGGCCAGGGATGCCCGCAGGAGCAGCAGACCTGCGTTGGATGTGTCCGCGGGGATGTGACGATCCGCCAGCTCCTTCGACAGGCCCGTGAAGCCGAGACTCTCGAGGAAGCCGAGGAGGGAGAGCAGGGATTCGTCGGAGCGCTCATTGGCCAGGAGGTGCTGCTCGCACATCTCGAGTACTTTGGCCCGGGGGTATTCCTCGGGCCTCCCTGAGAGGCTGGCCATTCGGTGAAGCATGAGGACGCGCTTGAGGGTAGCGCCCTCCCGGGGGTTACGCTGTCGGGCGGCCTCCAGGAGCTGCGCGGCGGTGTCGAAGCGCGCGGTCGCAGCCAGGACGCCCGCCACCTCTACCTCTCCCTTCCAGCCCTTGGACGCCTTGGCGAGGCGGTCACCTACCTTGTCCAGTCCCATGCCGGCCCGGGAGCCGGCCCGGACAGCAGCCACGACGATCCGCCTGACGTGGACAGGCTCGTGGAGCCGATCCAGCAGGTGGACAGCCAGCTCGAACGCCTCGTCGGCAGGTCCATGGTCCGCAAGCCTGTCCAACGCATGGACGACCTCTGCCGGACGTGTTCCACATTGCGCCGCCATGGCGCGACCCCGCTCCATGGCAGCCGCCGCGTCGCCCCGGGCGAGGCGGGCATCGACGAGGATCCGGAGAGCGTGACAAAGGGCTTCGTCGTTGAAGTCCTCCCAGGCTTCACCCAGGATGACCTCTGCGGCCACCGCAGCGTCCGCAGAGAGGAAGGTCTCTGCGCCGTCGAGGCGGTGGGCCGGCTCGAGGCCAGGGCTCGCAGCGAGGCGCTCGAGCCGTGCCAGGGCGATCTTTCCAGCGCGGGGGAGGAGGATCTCGATCAGCCGCAGTTCGGCCTGTGAGGGTAGGGGCGGGATTCCGGGATAACGCTCCAGGAGATGACTGACGCGGTCCGGGTAGGAAGCGTCAAGGAGCGCCGTTACCAGGACGGTCGCCATGGCGAGGGCGGCCTCGTCCGTCTTTGCCTCCGCCAGGTAGGCATCGATCCGAGTATCCACCTCTCCGCGACCGCATCCGAAGAGGTCATTGAGCTCCGCTTCCAGGGTGAGGGGAAAGATCCCCTCGACGTCCGGCGCAGGAAGGAGCAAGGCGCGCCGCCCGTCGGAGGTGGCGCCGATGCGGGCCTCGGAGCGCCGCAGGACCGCTGCGCGGACACAGCTGGCCTGGCGTCCGGGACGTGGGCCGACGAGTCTCCAGATCTCCTGAAGATCTGTGGCGTCGATCTTTGCCGCTGCGTCCTCGAGGAGGGGATAGGCCTGATCCGAGGCCCCGCCCCTGACCAGGAGGAGGCGTCCGTGAAGGAGGAGGAGCGACGGGGGCGGATCTCGGAGGTGGGTCATGGCTTGTGTGCTGGCCGCAAGGGCCTTTTCGAGGCTGCCGATGCCGGCCCACCAGCGGGCGACCGCCGCCCAGGCTGTGCCTTTGTCGCCGGCGCCCGACACGAAGTCATCGAAGAGCGCTGGGATCCGATCCCCGAGGTCCAGTCCGTGGTAGACCGACGCGAGATCCGTCGTGGCCGCGGGCCAGACCGGCTTCTTCGTCACCGCAGCCTCGAGCCAGGGCAGGGCCCGCTTCAGGTCGCCGGCGGCGAAGAGCAGCGCGCCGACCCGACCCCGAGCCCGTCCGACGTGCCCGTCCGTGTCCAGGTAGGAATCAAAGGCCTCGCCGGCCTCGTTCAGATCTCCGAGCCGTGTCCGGAAGAGGCCGGTGTAGAGATAGGCTGTCGGGGCGAGCTCGGCGGAGAAGCTACCGCCTTCGTCGGTACGGATCTTGTACAGGAGCTTCAGCCCCTCGCTCCATCCCTCCCAGACAGTCAGCAGCTCCAGCGCTGCGGCGAGGGCTGCGGCCCGGTCCCCTGTACGGCTCACCCAGGCGATGAGGGAGGTCACTGCTTCGGAGCGCTTGTCGGAGCGCCAGAGCAGCGAGGCCCGGAGGCGCACTGCAGGAAGATCATCCGGACGCTCGGTGAGGCCCTCGTCAAGGAGCGCTACAGCTTGGTCGAACTTGCGGAACTCCCCCAGCTGGTGCGCAGCCTCGAAGGCTCGCACCAGGCGCTCCGTGGGGTTCGAACCACCCGCGACATATGCGCGCCACGACGCGGCCGCTTTATCAGGACGTTGAACCTTGAGCAGGAGGCGTCCGAGGGACGCGGTCGCCTCGTCGGCCTGCTCCTGTCGATCGCGGAGCAAGGACCACAGCGAGATTGCGGTCTCGTGGCGGAAGTTCTTCTCGGCTCCTCGTGCGAGGGCGGCGACGGTATCCTCCGCCGGAGGGGTGCGCGCCAGACAGCCCTTGGCCAGGGTCAGGACCTCGTCGTGGCGCCCCCGCCTCAGGAGGCATCGACCGCGCAGGAGTATCCCGTCTCGGGAGGTCCCGCCGAGCGACTCGGCGCGCTCAATTAGCTCGAGGGCATCCTTGCACCGGCCGGATCCCTCCAGATCTCGGGCACGACCCGTCAGGAGCGTGGCGAGCCTGGCCCGCAGATCTCCGTCTCCCAGGTCCGGGGACAGACCCAGCAAATGCGCTACGGCCGCGGCCGCTTTGCGCCGGGGCGCGCAGCGTATCGTGCCGTCTGCGAGGCCTCGGATCCAGCGCGAAGAGAGGACCTGCGCCCACTCTCCGATGTCGCCGTCGATGCCCACCTGCGCCAGGTGCGACGACGCCTTCAGGCATTGCCCGGTGGCCTGGTGCACCTCTGCGAGGAGATAGTGGAGCTCTGGGGCCTCCGGGTGACGCTTGCGGGCCTTGAGCAGCGCCGCGAGCGCCGCATCATAGTCGCCCTTCTCGAGGAGGGTGCGGCCCTCCTCGACGTCCGCGTCCGGGGAGCCGTCGGGTCCCTTGATGCCGAGGCCGGCCGGGTGATCGAAGGGGCCCTTGCCCGCGGGAGCGGAGCACGCAGCGATCCCGACGAGGATCACGGTGGCCGTCAGCATCTGAGTAATTCGGAGCATCGAAACCTGCCTTTCGGGGGACCGGTTGGTCCCCTCGTCAATCGTCGTCATTGTCCTTGTACAGGAGCCCGGCCTTGAGGGTGGAAGTCTCGACAGCCTTGATCAGCGCAATTGGGAGGCCCCCCTCCTCGAGTCTGGCCATGCCGTCGATGGTGCAGCCGCCGGGGCTCAGGACCGTGTCTTTGAGGGAGGCCGGGTGCCGGCCCGTGTCCAGGACCATCTGGCCCGCGCCCCGCAGGACCTGCGCGGCCATGCGCCTGGAGATCTCCCGGGGGAGGCCCATCTTGATGCCACCCTCGGCGAGGCTCTCGATCACCCGGAATGCGAACGCGGGCCCACAACCGGCGAGGCCCGTGGCTGCGTTGAGGTGACGCTCGTCCAGCTTGACCACCTCGCCGATGGATCGGAAGAGCTCGAGGGCAATGTCGAGCTGCTCCTGGTTCACCTCGGGGCCCGCGCAGAGGGCCGTCATGGAGGCTCCCACGATCGCCGCGATGTTCGGGCTCGTGCGCACAACGGCGACCTTGCCCCCCGCCGCCCGGGAGAGGGACCTGATCGACACGCCGGTGACCACGGAGATCAAGAGCTGGTTGGACTTGAGTACCGGGAGGAC
>CAZNWW010000214.1:0-6785 GCA_964576155.1 uncultured Myxococcales bacterium
CGCGGTCGATGCGTCGCTCCGTCAGGGTGACGCCGGGGGCCTCGGCGGCGGCCTCGAGGAGAGCGTCCAGGCTCGGAGGGGGACCGGGCAGGGAAAGCGCCCCGGCGAGGTCCCTGACCTCACCGGGGTTGCCGTTCCACTCGAGGGGCAGCGCCGCGAGGGCCTCGGTCAAGGCGCCGTTGGATCGCTCCACCGCCGCTTCGGCGACATGGACCGCTGCGTCCATTCGATGCAGCGCCCCATCCCCGAGGTCGCCGCCCTTGATTCGCATCTCGGTCAGTTTCCGGTCCCACACGGCGAGCTCCATGGCACGCTCTGCGAGACCGCAGAGGTACTTCCGGTGGAGGACCTTCACGAAGACCCGGGCGACGTCGGCTACGGCCTGGGCTTCACGGGTGCCGAGGGCCGCCTCGGCCACGAGGACACCACGCCGGGCTGCGGTCCGGGCCCGCTCTCGCTTTCCGCCGGTGAGGATGGTCTGCGCTACGGCCACCTTCGCCACGGAGGGCTTATAGAGTGGACCGCGGATCCCACCCTCTTCGAACTCGATGCCGAGTTCGGGGTTGGGGTACCGATTGGCGTCGGCGATGTCTGCGGTGGCCACCGCGATCTCTGACTCCACTAGCCGGGTCATCGGGTTGTCCTTCCGTACACGCCGACGCACCTCGTCCCAGGTCATGGCGTCTGCGTCGACGTGGAATCGGAGAGGTTGGTCGATGAACCCCGATTCGACGCCGGGGGGTGGCTCGGCCGCCAGGGCCGGAGCCGAGAGCGCGGCGAGGGCCGCTATGAGGATTGTCCTCGAGAGCATGTATGCCTCCCAGGATGGAGAGATCGTTCGCGTTTGTTACATGGAGCGAAGAGGGGAAAGAATCAGATCAGGAGGCGTCCGAGGCGTTCCGACGGAGCCTGCGGTGGATCCGGGTCGTCATCGAGAGCGGACTGGAGCCTGGAGGCGGTCTTGACTGGTGGCATGATGGTGGTCACCATCGCCTGTATCGTGACGAGTTGGCTGCTGGTCCACGTAGCCACAGGCCGGAGGATGTCGACCACGATGGACACGTCGACGCAGTGCTCGTCTCTCTGCCCGGAGTCGGCGTCATGATCATCGTGGGTCTGGTCGTGGTCGTGGTTCGTGTCGTGTTCGTGGCCGAGGTGCTCCGTCGCGCCCATGAGGTGGATGTCGCCACAGTGGTGGGAGCAGAGGACCGGCGTCGGGGTCGTCACCAGGTGGGTGAACGCCAGAATGAACCCGACAGTGATGGTCCGTGCTGCGAGGAGTTTCACCTCAAGCCTCCGTTGGATCGTCCAGTGTTTAATTCTATCGGTCCAATGGGGAATTTCAAGGACAGCGTGCCGAAGCCGAGACGACGCTTGTCCCCGAGCACGGATCGGGCCACAATCCAAGGTTCGGGGCGACGGTGCCTCGGAGGACGAGGGGCAGGGATGATGGAGACCGGATTGATCCGAATCGGCGTCTTCGTGGACGGCGGCTACTTCCAGCAGATCGACACCCACTACCGGGACCACCATCCCCGGGCGTCCGGTGTCCGCCCGGGCGGACTGGTGGCCTGGTGCAGGGACCAGGTGGCCCGGCGCGCCGGGCGGGAGCTGGGTCTCTGCCGCGTGGTGGATGCCTGGTGCTTCACAAATGAGGGCGGGAACGGCCCCGGGGGGCGGGCCCCATTCGACAGGCTCAGGGCAGGCTTTCGACGTGATGGCTTCATCTCCCACGAGGTGGGCGGCGGCGTTCGCGGCGTCGAAGTTGCGCTCTCCCTGGAGGCCCTCGAGCGTACCACACACGGCCTCGACGTCGTGGTCCTGGTGGTGAGCTCCACCGCCTACGTGACCCTTGCACGGAAGCTGGCCGCAGCGGGGGCCGCGGTGATGATCCCGGGATTCCAGATCCAGGTCGCCGACCGAAAAGGCGATACCCGGCGGCAGTGGACCTCCGCGGCCCTCCTGGAGGAGGCTGCGTGGCCCGTGGTGTTGAGTCGGGTCATCGACGAGGCCGAGGATCGGGACCCCCTGATCCGGGGCATCTTCACCGGACCTGCGAAGGGACGGGAGTCCGCGTCGAGGAAGGCTCCTGCCGCAGCGGAGAAGAAGCCAGCCCCCGGGGACCTGGAGCCGCCCCCCCAGGAGGATGTCCCCGATGGGCCACTCTCCGGCCGGATCGCCGACCTCCGTGAGCGCATGGGATTCGTCACCGAGGATTGGAACGGAAAGCGGCTGTTCTTTCATTACAGCGCTGTAGTTGACGGCGGGTTCCTGGATCTGGAGGTCGGGGACAGGGTGGAATACGACCGCGGCCTCGATCCGAGAAATCGGCCCGCCGCGAAGGCAGTCCGCAAGGTGGATTCGACGAAGGAAGAGCCCGAGGCCGAAGAAGTCGGGGCTGCACCCAAAGGGCATGAGTCTCGTACGAGCGGAGCTTCGTCCGCTCAACTCGACTACAAAGCCCCTCCCACAGTCGAACCCGAGCCCAAGGCCAGACCAATCATCGACATCCCCACCGAACCCGATCTCAAAGCAGTGACCGATGACACTGAGCTGGCCGTCCAGGCAGTCACCGAACTCACCAACCCCGACCCTGAGCCCGATCCTGAGCCCGATCCTGAGCCTGAGCCTGAGCCCGAGCCTGAGCCTGAGCCCGAGCCTGAGCCTGAGCCCGAGCCTGAGCCCGAGCCTGAGCCCGAGCCTGAGCCCGAGCCTGAGCCCGAGCCAGTCGGGGCTGAAAAGTCCCTCCCACAGTCCGACTCCTGACATGGACGGCATCGGCTCGGCAGCATCGACTGACCTCTTCCTCGCGCTGACCCCGGAGCGCGTCATCGACGCGGTCGAGGCCGCAGGGCTCCGCTGCGATCCTGCTTGTTACCCCCTGAACTCCTTCGAGAACCGTGTCTACGACGTTGCCCTGGAGGACGGCGGACGGGTGGTGGCCAAGTTCTACCGCCCCGGGCGGTGGTCCGAGGCGCAGATCCTCGAAGAGCACCGGTTCATGGACGACCTGGACGCGGCAGAGGTCCCGGTATGCCGACACCGCGCGTTCCCCGACGGCACCTCGCTCAAGAGGACGGAGGGAATCTGGTACTGCCTCTACGATCGCTACCCGGGCCGGGCGCCCCAGGAGCTGGACCACGAGGCAGCGGAGCGCGTAGGCATGATGGCCGCGCGGATCCACAACGTGGGCGCGGCCGGGGACGCACCCAACCGAGTACGATTGTGCGGCGAGACCTATGGCCGCGACAACCTGGACTGGATGCTGGATCACGGGACCATCCCAGCGCTTTTCAATGACCGGTACGCGGCGGCCGCAGACGAGATAGCGAATGGAGCTGATCGCCTCCTGGAGGGGGTGGAGACCCACCGGGTCCATGGCGACTTCCACCTGGGCAACCTGCTCCTGCGGGACGGCGTCTTCAACGTCCTGGACTTCGACGACATGGTGCTGGGCCCAGCGGTGCAGGACCTCTGGCTCGTCCTGCCCGGGCGGGACGACCACACCCGGCGCATCCGGGAGTCATTCCTCGAGGGCTACGAACAGTTCCGGCCGTTCCCCCGTGACACCCTGGCCCTGGTCGAGCCGCTCAGGGGTCTGCGGTTGATCCACTACACCGCCTGGCTGGCGCGGCGGTGGCACGATCCGGTGTTCCCGACGACCTGGCCCCACTTCGGCACGGAGGACTACTGGGGCGAGGAGACCAGGGAACTCGAGGACATCGTCCGCATGATCCGCGCCGACGACCCGAACGCCCCTCCCTCGGAGTCCGAGGAGAAGTTCCTGACGAACAAGGACTATTTTTTCGACTGGGAGGATTGAACCCCTTCTCTACGCTGGCTTTTTCCGACACATCCTAATGGACTCACACCGCCTGAGGGCGCTGTGTGAGGAGCGGGAATGACGAGTGCCATGACCACATCCCCCATGACCGCGGCGACGTTCACTTTCGTGCTGGAAGAGCTCCGGGAGTTCCTGACCACGGTGCAACGTCCGCGGCTTGCGGACGCGCAGTGGGTGCGGAATGCTCAAGAACGGAGCCAGGAGCTCCAGGTCCGCTTCGCAGATGCCCGGCAAGCCTTCTCGACCCGCAGCCAGGAGATGTCCGGGGCCATCGAGGAGATGCTCGAAGGGCTCCGGGAGTGGTCCGGCGAGTTCATGGACCGTCCCCGAAAGCGCCGACTCCGGGCCATGGCCGACCGCCTGTCCTACCGGTATGAGGCCCTCGTCCGGGAGGCCGGGGTCTGGATGGACGAGGCCCTCCTGCCGGCGGATCCCCCGATAAACCTCAAGCCTACCAACTACGCGCGGAGCCTGTTCCACGCGTCCATGGGAATTTTAGCGATCATTTGTTACGAGTTGCTCTGCTCCTGGACAACCTGTGTGGGGATCGTGGCGGGGATCGGCCTGGTAGCGGTCATCCTCGAGACGAGCCGGCACTACCTGCCGGGCTGGAACGCGTTCCTGGTCAAGCGGGTGTTCGGCGCGATCTCCCGGCCCCGGGAGATGTATCGAATCAACGGCGCCACATGGTACACATTTGCGGTCCTCACGGTGCTCCTGGCCTTCCCCATGCGCGCAGCCGAGATCGGCATCATCATCCTGGCCCTCGCAGACCCGGCCGCCACCCTGGCGGGCAGGCGCTGGGGACGTCGCAGGATCTGGCGGGACAAGAGCTTCGTGGGAGCGGGCACCTTCTTCGTTGTGGCGTGGGTCATCGGCCTCGTGTTCTCACTGATCGTCCCCGGGGGACCCGTGGGGTCAGAGCGCCTGATAATGGCCACGGTGGTAGCCTTGGTCGGCGTCATCGCAGAGGTGTTCACCGAGCGGATCGACGACAACTACACCGTCCCCGTCCTTTGCGCCGGCGTCGCCTCTTTCTGGTGGGTTGCAGCCTGAGTGTGGGAGGGGCTTTCCAGCCCCGAATCTTCAGAGATTCAGGGTCCGCAGCTTCCACTTTCCCTTCTTGTCACGCTCGATGATGAACATACCCTGGCGCATGGTATCCATTTGGTTACGTAGGGTTATATAGACTTTCTTCGTGGAACGCTTTATCTTGTTCGGGTGGGGGTTCATCTTCTGTACCCAGGCCTTGAGGGTGTCGAGGTCGTTGACCATGTAGTTGTGGGCCTGCGCGGTGAGGTTGGACCATTCTTTGTCCGCCAGGGCCGTGGCGGCCTCCTTCGTCGACTTGCGCCCGGGAAGCGTAAAGCGATCGTAGGTCGTCCGGGCCGTCTCGACATCGTCGATCCCGGCCCTGAGTAGCTCGAAGACCACTTCGAGGGCGGTGCCGTCCTCCCCTTCACTGAAAGGGAATGGATAGATGTCATTGGCATCGCCGGCGGATGCATTGCCTGCCCCGAGGAGCAGACAGGCGAGGACAAAGAAGACGATGCGGCTACCCATTATGACCCTCCATGCGGTGTCGACCAACACGGGCAGAATTCTAGGAAACCAAGGCCCCGACATCAAGCCCGACGCATGATAAAGTTCATAATCCTGGAGGTAAGGACATGTCGGCGTCGCCGCCGGAGGCTGAAATGGTCAAAAGAAATTCGCTACCCCACATCCTCGGACTGACCCCCGACGATCTGGCCCGTATCCTCCTGGAGCGGGGGGTCGAGTTGCGATCGAAGGAGTCCCGGCGGATCCTGGCCCACCGGATCTCCCTCGGGCGTTCTGGCTACCCCGAGCGTCCAAGGGTTCGGCGTATCGTCGAGGAGGCATGCGATGCGCACTTGCAGCATGAGCCTCTGGAGATCGTCGAGCGCGTCGAGGACCCCTCCGACGGCTTCCTGCGATACCTGCTGAAGGCGTCGGATGACGCCCTCTTCGAGGCCGTGCGGATCCCATTGGACAAGCCCGACTCCTACACCATCTGTCTCTCCAGCCAGGTGGGCTGCGCGATGGGCTGTGTGTTCTGCGCCACAGGTCGAATGGGCCATCTCAGGGACCTGGAGCCCTGGGAGATGATCGGAGCCTTCACCGCGATCCGCGATGAGGCCCCCGGTCGGGTCACCGGCGCGGTCTTCCAGGGCCAGGGGGAGCCGTTTCTCAATGAGGACGCCGTGCTGCAGACGGCCCGGGTTCTGGGGCACCCCTGCGGCGGACGGATTCGCCGGGAGGCCGTGAGCATCTCCACGGTGGGTGTTGTCCCCGCAATCCATCGGTACACCGCAGCGGGTCATCCGTACCGCCTGATCGTGTCGCTGACCTCCGCTGTTCCTGAGCGTCGCGCTGGCCTCCTGCCCCACGCGGCCCGTTGGCCCCTCGAGGATCTCGCAGCAGCGATCCGTGAGCACGCAGCGGCGATCCAGGATCGAGTCACTGTCGCCTGGGTCGTCCTGGGCGGGATAAACACAGGGCGTGATGAGGTCGAGGCCCTGGGCAGGTTCTTCGCCGGTATTCCGCTCAGGATCAACCTCATCGACGTGAACGATCCGAGACCCGACGGATTCCGTCGTGCCACCGAGGAAGAGCTGAGCAGGTTCTGGGACGGCCTGACCAAGGTCCTGGGCGTCCCGGTGGTTCGTCGCTATTCGGGGGGCATCACAGCCAACGCAGCCTGCGGGATGCTCGCGTCGCTACGTTCGGTTGATTCCGATTCCTAACCGTGGATGTCCATGCTAGCGTGATACTCGAATCAGGTCTGTGGGGGTGCGAAGTGTGCGTGGTGCGAGCTCTGGTCATTGTTTCGTTGGTTGCGATATCGGCTTGCGGGGACGAGCAGGAGGCGAAGCCCATCGCCCCGAGCAACAGAAACGCCAGTGTAAGTCCGGTTAAG
>CAZNWW010000215.1:0-4080 GCA_964576155.1 uncultured Myxococcales bacterium
CCCCGCTACCAGGGGGAGGAGGCTGACATTCCAGGACTCGGGGAGGGCTGCGAGCGCGGCCCGGTGATCGGTGAGGACGCCGGGCACGGGCGCGAACACCTCGCCACCCCCTGCGTCCAGCGCCCAGCCGACGAGGGCCTTGACCAGGGGCGACGCGGCCCGGGGGAGACCCAGGGCTTCGGCGCGCGCCACATGGGCCGCACCGAGGCCGTCGGCCAGGGCGCGATGGAACCCGTTGAGCACGGGGCGGTCATTTCCAACAAAGGGCCCCAGGGGCAGGGGCCCCAGGACGACGACCGGTTTATCGGGGGGGCACATGGGGGGCTCAGCCGAGGCGAACGAGCGGCTCCGGATCCGGCAGCTCGGTGCGACCCCGCAGGAGGATGTCCGCAATACGCTCCGCGGCGCGACCATCGCCGTACAGGCTCACAGGAGGCAGCGTTCCCCGGGCCAGGGCGTCCGTGCCCGCCGCGACGATCAGATCCTTGTCGAAGCCGACGAGCTGCCCGTACCCATGGTCCGACAGTTCAGGGTGCTCCGACGCGTCCCGGGCAACAAGCAGCGGGCGACCGTAGAGCGGCGCCTCTTCCTGAAGGGTACCGGAGTCGGTCACTACGAGGGCCGCGCCGGCCAGGAGACGGGCCAAAGACGTGGCGGTGAGGGGATCGGGCAGGCAGGCTCGCGGATGGGCCTTGAACACCCGAAGCACCTGATCGCGCACCCGGGCGTCCGGATGGATCGGCAGGACCAGGTGGAGCTCGGGAATCTGCTTGAGCAGGCTCCGGAGGCCCTCGCAGACCGCCGCAATGCCCCCCTGCCAGCCTTCTCGGCGGTGGAGAGTCGCCAGGATGTACTTGGTATCACCGGGGAGACCGACGTCCGCCGCACCCACCCGGCCGGCCAGAATCCTGCGCCGCTGCTCGAGGTTGCGATCGGTCCCCGTGCTTCCCACCAGGAAAACCCGGGTCGGGAGCTGGTTCTCCTTGAGGAGGTTCTCTACCCCTGCTTTTGCGTGTGCGAAGTGCCAAGTGGCCATCCGACCGATCTCTCTACGGTTGCCCTCCTCGGGCCAGGGAGTGGCCAGGACCCCGCTGCGTAGCCCTGCCTCCACGTGGGCAACGGGCACGTCCTGCAGGAGGGCTACCTCCGCAGCAGCCATGGCCGGGGTGTCGTCTCCCTGCAGGAGCACTATGTCGGGCTTGATCTCGCTGAGGAGCCCTCCGAAGGCCTTCCGGACCAGCCCGACGAGCTGGCGGGGCGACACCTCTCGGTCCGAGACCTCGAGGCTGCGATCCAGGGCCATGCCCACTTCTTTCGCCCAGGGGAGGTGATCGCGGCCATGAATCCCGGCGCCGCAGACCGTAAGTTCACAGCGAGGCTCGGAGCGCAGGCGCGCCACGAGGGAGGCGAGCTTCGTGGCCTCGGTGCGACAGGAGACGAGGGTCAGGATCTTGACGACGTTTTCTCCGTCAGCGCCCAGGAACGGGGTATCACCGCCGCCCCGGTCAAAGGAACCCCCTGATCTTCTCGAGGGCCGTGGCTTCGAGCTGACGGACCCGTTCCCGGGTCAGGTTCATGATGTAACCGATCTCCTCCAGGGTGATCCCCCCCTTGTCTGCGACATCGAGCGCGCAGGTGAAGGGCATCTGCCAGACCTCCATCTCGGGGAAGTTCACCTTGATGGAACCGGTGGATGGGTTGACGTCCAGGAAGAGGTGGTATTTGCAGCTTACGAAGGGGCACGGACGTGTGTCGTCCTTACACTCTGCGCGAGACGCAGGGCGCCGATACTCGACGAAAGGCAGGAGCTCCTTCCCCTCGTTCATCTCGCGACGGGTCAGGCGCTTCCGTGCAATCGTCCTCGGTTTCGGGTAGTTCCGCTTGCCGCCCGACGACATCAACTCCCTTCCTGCAATAACGAGACACGACGTATCGTCAGCTATCTTGATCCAGGCGCTCCCACGCGTCAAGGAGGAAATCCTCTCAGAAAACTTTTGACAACGGGTACCTCAGTCGCTACATTTCCGCCCGCTGTTCCCGCGGGTGCAGCAAATTTTAAGGATAGGGGGCTTGATCAACCAATGACAGAGAACGGCAACAACGACGCCGCCATGATGGCGGGGATGGACGACTTCGAGGCGCTCCTCGAGCAACACGGCACGTCCAACGAGATCACCGAAGGCAAGGTGGTCGGCGGGCGCATCGTGATGGTCAGCAAGGACTATGTCACGGTCGACATCGGTTACAAATCCGAGGGACAGATCCCCTTAGACGAGTTCATCGGTGTTGATGGCAGCGTGGAGGCCGAGGAGGGCCAGAGCGTTTCCGTCTACGTAGACGAGCTCGAGGATGAGCACGGCTTGGTGCAGCTCTCCAAGGACAAGGCGGAGAAGCTGAAGATCTGGGACGAGATCGAAGAAGCCACGGAGCGCGGTGAGCTGGTCGAGGGCGTGATCTCCAACCGGGTCAAGGGCGGCCTCACGGTGGACATCGGCGTCAAGGCCTTCCTCCCCGGCTCCCAGGTGGATCTCCGCCCCGTTCGGAACCTGGAGCGATACATCGGCCAGACGTTCCAGTTCAAGGTGATCAAGTTCAACAAGAAGCGCGGCAACATCGTGCTGTCCCGTCGGGCCCTGCTCGAGACGGAGCGCGAGGAGTTGAAGAAGAAGACCCTCGAGAACCTCGAGGTGGGCAAGATCATCGACGGGATCGTCAAGAACATCACTGAGTACGGCTGCTTCGTGGATCTCGGCGGAATCGACGGCCTCCTGCACATCACCGACATGTCGTGGGGCAGGATCAACCACCCCTCCGAGATGTTCAGCGTGGGCGACGAAGTTCAGGTAAAGGTCCTGAAATTCGATCCCGAGACCGAGCGGGTGTCCCTGGGTCTCAAGCAGATCTCCGAGGACCCGTGGCTCCACGTCACCGAGCGCTACGACGTCAACCAGAAGATCACCGGCAAGGTGGTCAACCTCACCGACTACGGCGCGTTCGTCGAACTGGAGGAGGGCGTCGAGGGCCTGGTCCACGTCTCCGAGATGAGCTGGACCAAGCGGGTGAAGCACCCCTCCAAGGTGGTCAGCCCTGCTGACATCATCGAGGCGCTGATCCTGGACATCGACGTCGAGAACAAGCGGATCTCCCTCGGCATGAAGCAGATCGAGGAGAACCCGTGGGAGCGCCTGCGGGAGTCCTATCCCATCGGCTCCGTGATCCGGGCGAAGATCCGCAACATCACCCCCTTCGGGCTCTTCCTCGGCATCGAGGACGGCATCGACGGGCTGGTGCACGTGTCGGACATCTGCTGGTCTTCCAAGCAGAAAAACCCCCAGGACAGCTACCAGAAAGGACAGGAAGTCGAGGCCAAGGTGCTCAACATCGACGTGGAGAACCAGCGCTTCTCACTGGGCATCAAGCAGGTCCTGCCTGATCCATGGACCACGGTGGAGCGCCGGTACCCGATCGGCACCGTCCTCCCCGGCAAGGTCACCAAGATCCTGGACTTTGGTGCGATCGTCCAACTCGACGACGACATCGAAGGTCTGGTCCACATCTCCGAGATCTCCGACGAAAAGATCGACGAGGTAGCGTCAGTGCTCTCCGAGGGCCAGGAGGTCAAGGCCAAGGTCGTGAGTCTCATCCCCAACGAGCGCAAGATCGGCCTCTCCATCCGCCGGATCCGTGACGACGAGGCCTCGGACATCACGGGGACCTACCAGCGCCAGGAGCGGGCCCGCACGGGTACCATGCTGGGCGATGTACTCAAGGCAGCGATGGAGACCGAGCTCAAGGAGATGGGCGTCATCGAAGAGGAGCTCGAGCCTGAGGAAGAGCCCGTCGAGGCTCCAAAGATAGTTTCCCTGCCCGAGCCTGAGCCCGAGGCCGAGTCGACTCCCGAGCCCGAGCCCGAACCCGAGCCTGAGCCCGAGCCCGAACCCGAGCCCGAGCCCGAAGTCGAAGCCGAGCCCGAGGCCAAAGCCAAGCCCAAGGCCAAGCCCAAGGCCAAGCCCAAGGCCAAGCCAAAGGCCAAGCCAAAGGCCAAGCCAAAGGCCAAGCCAAAGGCCAAGCCAAAGGCCA
>CAZNWW010000215.1:4180-6773 GCA_964576155.1 uncultured Myxococcales bacterium
AGGCCAAGGCCAAGGCCAAGCCAAAGGCCAAACCCGAGCCCGAGCCGACTCCCGACCCCGAGAAGACCGACTAGGCCCTCCGTTGCGCAACCCCGCGCCGCTCTTCCTCTTCATCGCAATCCTCTGTGGATGCTGCGCAGCGCAGCGAGCCGCAGACCCGGCTGCACCCGATATCGCATCAGACCGTGCCCCATCCCCTCCCGAGGGCGGCGTCGAGGCGATCCTCGGCCGCGCCTATCTCCCTACCCTCCATGCGGTCCTGGCCGGCGCCAAGGAGACGGTTCGGGTGGTGCATTTCGAGCTCAACGATGATGACCTGGGGGATGAGGTGGTGGAGGCCCTCGCCGAAGTGGCGGACCGGGGGGTAGATGTCCGGGTTCTCCTCGAGGCAGATGTCCACGCCAACAAGGACCGGGTGACTGAACTCGAGAGCCACGGTATCACCGCGAAGCTCGACACCGAGGAGAGGTACACCCACGCCAAGCTCGTGGTCGCAGACGGAACCACGGCGCTCCTGGGCTCCACCAACTGGTCGTGGATGTCCGTTCACAAGAACAACGAGGCCGATGTCCTGATCACCGATCCCGCGCTCGCCGGCTTCTTCGCTACAGTCGCCGATGACCTGTGGGACACACCGGACGAGCACGCCAATCCCGAACCCGTCGTCACGGCCCATGGAGTCGGCCTCGCTACCGGGGACTACGTGGGCCACGCTGTTGCCCTGATCGAGAACGCGCTGGAGCGGGTGGATCTCGTCGTCTACGGCATGAACCCCAACGACAAGTACCCAGGTAGCGATGTGTTCCGCCTCATCGACGCGCTGGCAGCGGCGCGGGCTCGGGGCGCCGCGGTCCGGGTGGTCCTGGAGTGGGCCGACTACGGCGCCGGGGTGAACGAGGTCAACGCCCACGCGGTGGAGGTCCTGCAGTCAAGAGGAATCTCAGTACGCTACGATCCCCCCGAGGTGATTACACACGCTAAGGTGTTGGTCGCAGACGGCTCGGTGATCGTGGGCAGCAACAACTGGGGCTACGGGGGCTTCAGTCTCTACCACGAAGTGGGTCTACGCAGCACCGATCCGGACCTCGTGGCGGCCATGGCGGATTTCTGTGACACGGTCTGGGACGCAGGCTTCGAGCCCTGATCATTACTTCTTGATCACCACCACCGTGCTGCTCGTCGCGGGCAACTCGTCTGCCCGGTCCAAGTAGGCCTGCGCGGTGTCCTTCTGGAGTTTCTCGCGGTCCCGTTGCTGAAGGTTCAGCTCCACCGCTGCAAAGGCGAATATCAACCAGTTGAGCTTGCTGTAGGGAACCGAGGAGACGATCCCGAACACCATCATACCGATGACGAGGAACGCGTTACTCCAGCCCTCCCCCCGCAATCCGGGATCGGAACTGCGCAATGCCCCCCTCATGGCCACTCCGAGGGACACCAGCAACAGCAACACAAAGACCGTCAACGCCGGGATTCCGGCGTCCACCGCCACCTTGAGATACCAGGAGTGGAGAGAACGAGGAGTGTCCCCTTCGACCCGCTGTGAATATATCCGGTTGAACTCGTGGGGACCGATCCCGACAATCGGACTGTCATCGATGAGTTGAAGCGCCAGACGATACTGGTGGATCCTGGACCGAGCCTCTTCCTTGCTCAGCCCCTCCTTCAAGGATGGGATCTGTTGAGCCCGATCCGCCATCACCTGCGGCATGAAGACGAGCAGGGCGATCGCCCCGAGGACCATAGGTACAATCAGAATGCGAGCACCCGGACGCTGCCACAACAGAATGGGGGCCCCACTCAACGTGACCACGAGTGCAATCAGGCCCGCCCGGGAGCCGGTTGCCATGGTCGCGTATGCGAACAACCCCAGCAGCGCAAACCCCGACCAGCGACGCCAGGGCTTCTCAGCGCCACGCAGGAGCCAGGCTAACGCGAGGCCCGCCCCCATTATATAGGTATGGGCAGCGCGGTTCGCGTTGAGCATGGACGCCATGAACCGGGCGCGGTCGTTCGGACCTGCCACCGCCTGTTCCTGGAATCCGAAGAGCCCCGGGATCGTGAAAAAGGCAAGGGACACAATAAAAACCAACCGCCCCAGATCCGCCTCCTCCCGTGTTTCGATCCAGGTCACCATGGCCAGGAGGAAGAAGAGGTTGGAGAGGTTTCGCTGGGCCCAAGTCAGGTGCCGGGCCCCGTTCACCATGAACGAGATCAGCATCAAGACCAGGAGCAGGAGAGAGAGCAACATCTGGGGGGAGGTGAACCTGAACTCCTTCCCCTTGGAGATCACATCCACGACCATGAGGACGACGACCAACGCGCCGAAGATCTTGTTCGGCGAGAGCACGAAGAATCCACCGCCGATGTCCAGGGTCTCGACGTTGAACATCGGGAAGGTCGCCACGAGGAGAAACAAGCTGTTCTTCGAGTTCTTGAAGATCAAATAAAGAACGCCCGCTGCTAAAAAGACAAAGGCCAGGAGTTTGATGGCGCTCATTGTTCCCACAAGATGCCTCCGGCCCGTGATTATCCGCCGACAGGCCACTGTTTATCAACAGGCGATTGCCACGCCCTCCCCTTGCGTGGTATCGCG
>CAZNWW010000216.1:0-6773 GCA_964576155.1 uncultured Myxococcales bacterium
GACGCACCCCTCCTCCTGGTTCCGGACAAGCAGCGCGCACCGGATCATCTCTCCGGCTACCTCGCTGCCTTGGAACAAGTTCTCAGAGCGGTGGAGTTACAGGGGAAACCCGTCCCGGGTTCCGTCGCAATCGTCGGGCATCTCTTCGACCGCCACGAGGGGGATCAGCGCGGCAACGTCGCAGAGCTGCGCCGGCTGATCGGCCTGGCCCGCGGTGTCCCCGGCCCCGTCTTCCTGGACGGGCGCCCCTTCGCGGCGTATCAGGACGAGTCCCCGCCTGCGGTGGTCGTGGACCTTGCCGCGGACTGGCGTGGCGGCGCTGACTTCGCTCAGCGATACGGGGCGACCCACCTGCACCTGCCGCTGCCCTTGGGTATCGAAGGGACCACCAATTGGGTGCGCTCCCTCGCCAATGCCTTGGGAACGGAGCCCGGAGATCTCGAGATCGACGAAGTCGGACCGCTGGCCCGGGATCTTGAGTGGATCCTCCCTCGCCACCTCTTCGGCACGCGGACCATGGTATTTGCAGACCACCAGCTCCTGGCCCCGTTGGTTGGTTTCCTGCAGGAGATGGGCGTACGGGTCACGGGGATCGGCGCCACCACCGGGCCTGCACGGCTCCCCAGGGAGGGGCCCCTCGCAGAAATCCCGTCGGTTCCTGCGGCGACCGACGCGGCCGCTGCGCACATCTCAGGCGCCTATCGGACCGGCGACCTCCAGTTGGTGATCGGCAACGGCTTCATCCGGCAGCTCGTCGCCCCTGCCCGCGTCCCGGTGGTCGAGCTGGGATATCCATCTCCGACGCGTCACGCGCTCCACGATGCGCCATTCCTGGGTTACCGTGGAGTAAGGGTGCTGGTGGAGCGCATGATCAACGCGCTGGCCGCTACGCCGAGGGAGGTCTGACGTGCGGATCCTGGCGTTCTACGGTAAGGGCGGCATCGGCAAGTCCACGGTGGTCTCCAACCTGTCCTGGCGCTTCGCCAGGGCCGGCGCGCGGGTCCTCCAGTTCGGCTGCGATCCCAAGAGCGACTCCTGCTTCAACCTGGTGCCCCAGCGCGAGGTGGTCACGGTCATGGAGCGCTGGGCAGCGCTCGGCGAGGCCGACCTCACATTGGAGCATTGCCTCATGAAGGGTCTGGACGGTGTGGACGCGCTGGAGGTCGGAGGGCCGCCTCCGGGCACCGGCTGCGGCGGTCGCGGCATCACCAAGGCCATGGAACTGGTCGGGGACCCGGAGGACCTGCGACGGCGCTACGACGTGATCCTCTTCGACGTCCTCGGCGACGTGGTCTGCGGCGGCTTTTCAGCGCCCATGCGGGCCGGCTACGCTGAGGAGGTGTACATCGTGACTTCCGGCGAGTACCGGGCCATGTTCGCGGCCAACAACATAACCCAGGCCGTGAAGCATTACGCCCGGGGCAGCGTCCGGCTGGGCGGCATCGTGGCCAACCTGCGGGGCCTCGACGACGAGGAGGCCCGCCTCGATGAGCTGGCGTCCCTGGTGAACACCCGCATCGTCCACTCCATCCCGAGGGACCAGGCCGTGAACCGAGCCGAGTCCCGTCGCCGCCCCGTGGGCGTCGACGAGCCCGATGCGCCCGCATCCAAGGCCTTCGACGCGCTCCACGAGGCCCTCGAAGCCACGGGACCGTCAGACCTCACGATCCCCCGGCCCCTGACGAGACAGGAGTTCGACGAGCGCTTCGCGTTCTGAGCTGGAAATCACTGGGGTGGGCTTGTTTCAGTTCGGCCCTTTGGTTCCCTGGCCGAGACCGGTTTCTATCTGCTGGAGAAATTCACCTGCTGTCTTCGCCAGTTGACCACCGGGGTCGAGCTCCATGACCTTGTTCAGAGGTGCGATGGCCTCGGCAGGCCTGCCCGAGGACATGAGGATGAATCCCGTACTCAGCCATGCATGTTTGTAGGTAGGGTCGGCCTCGGTTGCCCTGTTGACAGCGTCGAGGGCCTGTTCGGTCTTGCCGATGTAGAAATACGAAAGCCCGAGGTCGTTCAATACGTCGGCGTTCTTGGGGTTGATGATCGCGGCCTGTTCATATACCGGTATCGCTTCCTGGAAGCGCCGGGACTCAAAATAGACATCCCCGAGTTGAGACAGAAGCGCCTCGCTGTCGGGGTCTTTCACCAACTCAGCCTTCAGGGCGTCAATTCTGGCAGCACTGGAGGGCCTCCACTCCTGGCCAGTCAATGGTTTGAGGGGTTGGGAGACCTTGTTCTTCCTGGCGTCTTTGTCGTCGCCTTCGCAGCCGGTCATCAAGGTCACTGCCAGGAGTAGACATGATACGATTGATCTCATGAGGGTCATTTCCAACTTGATTGAAGCGACGTATTTCATGTCGTCCCCTCGTCAGGCCACGCCGTCTCGAGTTGGCAGGGTATCGAACCCAATGAGTTCTATGATGCCCATCATAGTCGTTTCCCCCGACGGGTCAATCAGTGGAGCCAGGCGATGCGGGGTCAGGCGGGACGTCTACGGTTCACTCTGGTTGGGGCGGCCCGTATTCGATGGATCATGCCGCTCTGTCGGCCAGGAGGCATCGAGATCGGGCCCGGTGGACTGAGATCGCCATGCGACGAGGCGGCCGTCGTCCATACCGGCGTAGATCATCCCGCCCGGGGCGAGCTGGAGGCTGGTCTTGACGGTCCCGGAGAGGGCGCCCAATGAAAAATGCTCCTCCTGGACCTGGGGACCGGTGACGATGCGCATGATACCGGGGCTGGGGGCCTCGCCCATGGCGATCGGTCGGGGCACGTAGAGAGCGCCGTCGTCGCCCCAGGCCGGTCCCCCGCCGATCACCTCAGGATGGAAGATATCGACGGGGCCGAGGAGGGTCTGGATCATCGCGCCGCCGCTGTAGGGATTCGCCAGAGCCGTGGTGCCGTCGGAGAGGGCCACGGCGATCTCGAAGCCGAAGTCGACCTCCCGGATCACCGGCGCGCCGACGACGCTAGGCGCGTTCACGGGGAGGGTCACCTGCCAGAGGACCTCACCGCTGTCCGCGGCGAGACGCATCAGGACCAGGATCGGCCCCATGTCGCCGCCCATGTCCGCGACCGTCGCAGCTACAATCGCGCCCTCGGGATCCACAGCCAGGTCGCCCGGTTCAGACTTCCAGCCGCCGAGGGTCAGCGAGGTCTCCCAGGACAGAGCAGCCGCCGGCCCGATGGCCTTCACCGTCGCGTCCCCGGTGGTCTCGATCACGTAAAGCGTGTCGCCGATGACCACCGGTGACTGGGTGATCGGCCCCGTCGCCATGGGAAAGAGAGGCCGGGTTTCGCCCTCCGGCGTCACCGCGGCCACCTGGCCTAGAGGCCCCACATAGCCGGACTCGCCATGGGAGGCGACCCATATCGTACCGTCCTCTGCCAGGGCCGGGCTCGCGTCCATGGAGCCGTAGACCACGGAGGTCTCCCAGGTCCAGACCAGTTCTCCCTCTGGGGTCACCGCAAAGAGGTAGTTGGGAACCGCAATATCGTCCCCCACGTACAGGGTCCCATCGGTCGCCATCGCCGGGGATCCTTCGAAGGCCTGGGGACAGAGGTAGGCCTCGTCGCAGGGATACTCCCACGTCCACAGCGCCTCGCCATGACAGTCCACCGCGTAGAGGATCGCCTCCATGGTTCCGAAGTAGACCGTGCCGTCCGCGTCCACCGCGGGCAGTCCACGGATCTCTCCGTCTGCCTGGAACTCCCACGCTACCTCGCCGGGGATCCCGATCGGGCAGCCCGGCGGCCCGATGTCGGGGATCGTGTCGTGAGGTGCAGGCACGTCCGGCTGGAGGTCCGATGCAACGTCGAACCGGGTGATGTCGTCTACTCGGAAATCGGGTGTGGGTGAGAGTTCTGACGTATCAATTCCGCGCTAAATATCGATGGAATCTGCAGCTCCGACATCCGCAGAAACGACATCCTTCTGGTACGGCGCCGACGCGGAGCCGCAACCCGCGAACCAGATCGAGAGGAGACCAATGCCCATAGTCCAGCGCATCATCGCGTGATCGCCCCGAGGTTCCCGTCGTCTTCGATACGGGGAGAGTGAGCGCCGCAGGAGTCGGACTCTGTCACCTCGTGGGCCTTGGCTGCGTAGAAGCCGTGCTCCCTCAGGATCTCGAACTTGGGCAGGACGTTCCCCTCCAGGTTGGCGTGGTAGAACCCCGGGAAGAGGTCCGGGTGCTCCTGGATGAAGTCGAAGATGAATGAATGCTCGTCGGAGACCTGGAGGTGGCCGTCGTCGCAGATCTCGTGGCCGGTGAGCATGTACTCGGGCAGGAGCCCCGGGAAGAACTCGAGCTCCAACTTATCTTTGTACTCCCTGTAGATGTCCGTCTGCGGCAGGAGGCAGAGCAGCGATGGCAGGATCCTCGCACCCAGGAGCCTGAAAGAGATCATCTGGAAGATGGTCTGGTGGAAGTGGTCCATGGTCTCGAAAGGAAAGCCCCAGATGAAGAAGGTGTCGACCCTCGGGAAGTGGTGCACAGCCTCCGCGATGACCTCGGTGGCCTCTTCGATGGTGAAGCCCTTCTTGACCCGTTGCAGGATCTCGTTGCAGCCCGACTCGATGCCGAACCGGATCTCCACGCAGCCCGCCGCGGCCATCGCCCGCAGCACCTCCGGGTCTGTGAGGTTGATGCGCGCGAAGGCCTTCCAACGGATCGGGAGGCCCGTCGCGTTGAGCGCGTCACAGAACTCGATGACCCGCTCCTTGGACGAGACGAAGAACTCGTCCTGGAACAGGAACAGCTCCACGCCATGGCGCTCGTGGAGCAGGCGCATCTCGTTCGCGATGGCCTTGGGCTCACGGAAGTGGGGAGTACGGCCCCAGACCGGTGCCACGGAGCAGAAGGTGCATTCGTAGGGGCAGCCCCGGCTGGTGATCACGTTGTGGCCGGCGTAGAGGGAGTAGTCGATTCGTTCGAACGCGGGGAGGCCGATGGACTCCAGGTCTTCGATGCGGGGCGGTGCATCCGTGCGATGGATGCCGCCGTTTCTGTAAAAGAGACCCGGGACCCGGGCGAGGTCACCGCCGGTCTTGAGCGCGCGCACCAGGTCCACCGCGCTGCGCTCACCCTCGCCGTGCGCGATGACGTCGATCCAGGGGAACCGCTCTAGGATCTTCTCCTCCACGGCCTTCGGCCCCACCCCGCCCAGGACGATGGTCCTGTCCGGATAGCGGGCCTTGATCTCCTTAGCCGCGAGGATCGAGAACGGCAGGAGATTGGCCATGCAGGAGAGCCCGATGACCGGCGCCGAATCGACGCAGAAGTCCGCCACCGCGGACGGCAGCATGGGCTCGTCTGCGTCGGAGATCTGGTAGTCGCGGAAGTCCACGGAGAGGCCAGCCTCTTCGAGGGCGGTGATGAGGTAGAGGGGGCCGAGGGGGACGTGGAGTTCGCGTTCGAGCGCGTCGACGTAGCGGATGAGGAGCATGTTGAGGTTGATGAGGGTGATATCTGCGTTGTTCAATGTCGTCTCCCTGACTTTTATTCACGTGCACGGGCACGTTTCATACGTCGCCTACTCATCAATAACATCCATCGGCGGGATCCCTGCTGGCATCGGCTGCACGTCAACGTCCAGCTCGTTCACGTCCATCGGCGGGATCCCCGCGTAGACCTGCACGTCCTCGACGTCGATGTCCTGGGTGTCGACCCCTGTGGTGATGTCCATGGTATCCGAGGGCGTAACATCAGCCGGTGGAGAGAACTCGTCAGATAGCATGCCGTCCTCTCCGTAGCCATCGACTGTCTCGACAGTGTCCTGTGGAATCTCAGTGTCTTCAGGCATATCCGTGTGGGCTCCCCCGCTGTCGAACACGCACTGAGTACTCACGGTAGCCGTCGTCGCCACCAGGCTGGCAGCGGCAATCCCCCGAAAAAACCGCCGCTTCCGATGCCGCTTCAGATCGATGCTCTCGATCATCGTCCGAAGCGCATCCTCGGACACGCTCTTCAAGATCATCGCCTCTGCATCGGAGATCTCCAGCCCGGTCCCGGCCAGAGCGTCGGCTCGCGCCATCAGCAGCTGCTCGCGGAACTCCCGATCCGCCGAGGCCACGCAGAGCACCTTCTCGATGCCGATGGGGATCCGCACCTTGCGGCGTCGCCGATCCATAGGCTTGCCGGTCATTTCGGATCCTTCACGTCGTCGCCCCACATGCCGCCATCCATCGCAACCTCGGAGTCGATGACGTCGGGATCGTCTACCTGGTCCGGCATGACGCCTCCGGGGGCGAAGCCGTCGTGGCCCTCGATGACGTCCACGTCGGCAACTACCTCGGAGATATCCGCAGGGGTGATCTCGTTCTGCGGGAGATCAGGCCACGAGCCCGCGTCAACGGAAGGGATCAGGTCAAGATCGATCCCTTCAGCAGGGGCGGTGGTATCCACGACTTCGGTAATCGCGTCCCAGGCCGCACCGTCAGGCGGGTCAGGCGCGGCCCCGCCGGACAGGGCGGTCTCGTTCTCACCGATGCAAGCAGTGGCCGTGGTCGCTGCCAGGCTCGCCGCGGCGATACCGCGGAAGAACCGGCGCTTACGGTGTCTCTTGAGATCGATGTTGTCGATCATGGTCCGCAGCGCGTCCTCGGAGACGCTGCCCAGGATCATCGCCTCCGCGGCGGAGACCTCCAAGCCTGTGCCGGGCAGCGCATCGGCTCGCGCCATGACGAGTTGCTCCCTGAACTCCGGGTCCCCCGCAGCGGTGCAGAGCACCTTCTCGATTCCGATGGGGATCCGCACCTTGCGGCGCCGACG
>CAZNWW010000217.1:0-6769 GCA_964576155.1 uncultured Myxococcales bacterium
GCGCGCCCATCGGGCTGTAATAGGGCATCCGCAGGGCCATGATACCACCCGCGTTCTTCAGATCACCGTCTGCCGGCATCTCCACGGGCTTCATCGTCCCCGTCGCTTGGTCCCAGATCGCCGTCGCACGGACAGGCCCGGCGACCGTGGTCTCACCGAACTCGTTGACGCCGCCATCCAGGTCGTCGGGGTCGGTGTGCAAAGGGATCATGAGGGCCGGGTCCGCCTCGATGAAGGGAACCAGTTCGTCGGGCCAGCGCATGTCCATGAGGAGCCCGCTCTCGTTGTCCTGCCAGTCGACGACGTCCCAGAGCGTGCTCTGGTGCCGCCAGAAGCCCTCGACGCCTTCGATGACCGAGCCCTGGATGAGCCGGTCGTTCTTGGGCACTTTGCCGAGTTGGCCGGGCAGGTAGTCCAGCGCACCAAGAGCCCTGGCGTGGGTGGTACCTGTCACCAGAGGCACGTTCGGGTCGCCGATGGTGTGGTAGATGATCATGTTCGCCTGCTCCGCGGCGCCGGGATCATAGGAGTAGTCCAGGCGTTGTCCTCGACGTTGGTATCGCGCGTAGGAGATGGGATCGCCCCGGGCAACGATCATAGACGCGAAGCCCAGGAGCTTGCGGAGCTCCGGCGTGTTCCGCGGGCGGCCCAGGCCGGTGCCCAGCGCCACCAGGGGCGCTCCGGCGGGGAAGATGGCGCCCATGTACTCCGCGTCCACCCCGAAGGTGTCGAAGACGACTTTGGACGGCCCGTCCCAGCCGTCGAGGACCTCGATCTGGATGCGGTCCCCGAAGAGGGTGGACCGGGCGAGATCGTGCTCGTCGCAGACGACCCGGTCGAAGGTCTCCTCGCCGTCCCCCTCTTCGATGGACCATGTCCCGGGGGCGCAGGACACGGGCACCGGCAGGCTGTCCCCGTCCTGGAGGCCCAGGAGAGGTCGCTTCTCCACCGCGGACACCGCGTCGCATTGCAAGGAGACCCGGAACCCGGCGCCGTCTTCGTGACGGAAGGCCTCGACCTCCTCGCCATTGTCCAGGTTCCGGATGATGACCCGGTCCCCGGGCGCTATCTCAGTGGTACGGAGCATCGGATAGTAGTGGGCCCTGGGCACCTGGTCGGGGCGGTTCTCCCGGTGGAGATGATTGATTATGAAGGCCACCTCCACGGTGTCCTCGTCGTCCTCCAGGGGCGTGAAGACCACGAAGGGGCCGAAGAGGGGCATGAACACCGCCTCAGGCACCCCCGGATTCGTGGAGCGGAGCCCGACATGGAGGAGCGCGGTGGCCCCGGAGACCGGCGTGGCCGCGTCCACGCAGCCCTCGGTCCCGGCGAGGAGCAGGGCGAGGGTGCCGCCCATGGACTGGCCCCAGACCGGGAATGACGTGTTGGCCGCTCCGCCGATGTCCACCACCCCGTCGCCGTTCCAGTCCCCCATGATGTCGTCGCTCTTGCCGTCCAGGTCCACGTCCGCGTCCCATCTCACCTCGCCGATGGATCGGAGCGTGCGGATGAAGTGCATGTGATCCACCGCGGACTGACGGGTCATGTCCCGCATGTGGAAGAGGTCCCAGGACCAGAAGTCCCCGCCGTTGTCGAATGAGGTCAGCTTCCCGTCGTTGTCCAGATCCCGGATCCGACCGAGCTCGTAGGAAGAGAAGAAGGTCAGCAGATCCATGGGCATCATGGCCAGCAGGTCCTTGATGAGGGCCGCGTAGTCGATCTCCTCGTCCGAGGGCAGGGCCAAGCCGTGGCCCGGCGCCTCCAGACCGCAGAGCGCAAAGCCAAACTGCGCGAAGCGCCCGCCGAAGCCGAAGGTCTCGAAGGACGCCCCGGAGAAGCCGTGGCCGTAGAGCACCACGGGGAATGGAGGCTTGTGCTCCGCTGTGGTCTCGGGGATCGCGCAGATGAAGTCCACCTGCTGGGGGCCGTGGGCCAGGGTCCCGCCTGCGTGGTCCAGGCGGAAGATCTCGTCGTCCTCAGCCGGGTACATCTCCGTGGCGATGCCGTCGCTGTCCACCAGGAGACTGGGGCTCCGGAAGGATCCCAGGATGAAATAATCGATGAACTCCGACTCGTAGGAGAGGGCCTTGGAGGTCTCCTTGGCGTACCCGAGGACCGGCTCAGCCACGAGGTCGACGAGGGGCCCGAGGTCTTCGTAGTAGAGCGCGAAGGGGTGCTCCGACGGGGTCCCGTCCTCGTTGTGTCCGTGGACCGGCTTCGGCGTGATGTCCGGCGGATAGGCCGTCGCCAGCTCGGCGAAGGGCCCGTGGCCGTACATGCCCGCCCGAATGGCCTCCATGTCCCGCCCCACGGTCTGGGTGGTGAAGGTCCACGCGAAGGCCACGTCCGAGAGGCTGCGCCCGATATCTTCGCCCCTCAAGACCTCGCCCAGGGGGGCCAGGGCCTCGTTCTGGCGCAGGTGGTTGACGTACTTGAACGGAGACCGTACGGGCCGGCCCTCGGGGTCCGTCAGGTCTTTGGTGAGGACCACAGCGTAGGTGGTGGCCTCCCTCAGCGGAACCACGGGCCAGAGCACCAGGGTATCGGTCTGCTTCTCATAGAATGTGATCAGGTCGTCCGCCGGGCGGTCCTCCCGGTCGAGCCATTCATGGACGTTGTCAGGCGTGATCAACGCCGTCGGCTCCCCGGACCAGGTGTTGGGCTTGTCGAGGACGCCGTCGAAGTCGATGTCCTCGTAGGGGTCGAGGATCCCGTTCCCGTTCTTGTCCTCGTCGTGGGTCTCGAAGACCAGGTTCAGGGAGTCCGCGTGCTCATCGAAGTCCCAGTACTGCTGGGGCCACTCCATACCCAGGGGATAGTTGCCCTGTCCAGCGTCCACGCGGATCGCCTCGCCGAAGCCCGAGGACATGCGATCGACGTTGAGCAGGTAGACGACGTCGTCGTCGAGGTCGTGATTCAGGGCCTGACGGTCACGGATGTTCTCAAGGTCCAGGGGCGCGTCGAAGGAGACGGTGATGGGCTGATAGACTCCGAAACCGTCCAACTGGTTCACCTTGTGGCGCAGCGACCGCTCCGCCTCGGTGGGGGCCTCCAGGGTCACGTTGATCCGTCGCCCGGTGGGGCTGGTGGGGTCGTAGCGGGTGGCCAGGTCGTTGGGGAAGGGAATCTCAGGGAGGGGCTTCGCGTCCAGGTCGAAGACGACCCTGGGACCCCCGGTCTCGAGGGCCAGCTTGAGCCCCTTGGCGTCAGGACCTTCGCAGCCCGAGAGCGCGAGCAGCAGGATCAAGGCTGCGGCGAGGAAGGAGGGGCGGCGCATAGGGACCTCCTGGTTCCTGAATGACCGTCCGAAATTCCAAGGCGGATGTCAACCGCGGCTTGACAGACGATCTGTCATCCCGAGCGTAGCCGAGGGACCTCAGGCATTGAGGCCACTACGCCTGAGGTCCTTCGGCTCGCTCCACTCGCTCAGGATGACGAAGGAAACCGGTTGACGCAGGGCGGCCCGGGTCGCTACTTTCGGTGCAGTGGGTCCCCGTCCCTGGAAAGAAAGGCCGAATGCACCTCATACGGAATCCCGCAGATCAGGCTCGAAAGATCACGCTGGAACCATCGTCAGGGTCAAGGCGCGTGAGGGCGGGATACCCGAAGGTATCTCAACCGAGCGGAACGAAGAGCCTGGCGATGGGGACAAGTGACATTCGAGCCGGATCAAGGAGATTCCGTATCAGGCTCCTGCCCCTTCTCGTCGCTGCGCTCATCCTCTCCCGGCCCGCCATGGCGGACAACGGGTACCGGCCCGAGGTGCCGGGGCCCGGCGAAGAGGACGGCATCCGCTGGAACGTGGCGACGGGCTCGTACCGCTTCGCCATGCACCACCTCACCGCTTTCGACCTGGACCGGGACGGCACCGCGAACCCCATGGGGACCTGGGGCGAGCACCGGATCCATTGGGAGCCCTCGCTCACCTGGGGCCCTGTCCACATCTTTGTGGACCTGGACTTCGTGCATGGGCACCTCCTCGGGGACACCGAGGACCTCTCCCCGGACTACCGACGCCTCGACCGACGGAACGAGTACCATGGGCGGGAGTTTCACTCCCTCCCCCTGCATCAGGCGTACCTCGAGTACCTGTCCCCCGTGGGGCTCCTCAAGATCGGTCAGATGACCAGCAGCTACGGCGCCGGCATCCTGTCCAACGACGGGGAGGACGATGACGATCGCTTCGGCCTCCGCAGGTATGGTGACATCGTAGAACGGGTCCTCTTCGCCACGACCCCCTTCCTCCCAATGACCGGACCGGACGAGTGGGGCCAGTACCTGACCTTCGTCCTCGCGGGCGATCTGGTTTTCCGCGACGAGAACGCGATCCTCCTCGACGGCGACCGGGCCTGGATGGCCAACGCAGGAGTCTTCTACCGCGACCCCCGGTGGACCAACGGCTTCGTGTTCACTTGGCGGACCCAGGAGGATGACGACGGCGACTCCCTCCTCGCGTACGCGTTCAACGTGAACGGAAAGAACCGCTTCGTGCTCACCCGGAACGCTGAAGGGAAACCAGACCTCGAGTTGACCTTCGACTACGAGGTGGCCTATGTACTGGGGGAGACCACCCGGTTCCAACAGATCGGCTCCGAGGACGGTTTGGACCTGAGCGGCCTCGGCTTCATGGGCCGCCTCGGGGTGACCTCCGAGACCACGGGGCTCACCGGCGAGTTGGAGCTGGGCTACGCGTCCGGAGACAACGACCCTTACGACGACAAGTCCCATGCGTTCTTCTTCGACCCGGACTACGACGTGGGCCTGATCTTCTTCGATGAGATGCTGCCGCTGATCACGGCCCGTACCGTGGAAATCTCCAGCGACCCGGCGCACCTTGCGACGGTGCCCAAGGGCCTCGATCTCGTGCCCACCCAGGGCCGCGTGACCAACACCTTCTACGTCTTCCCACAGCTGCGCTGGCGGGCACCCTGGAACCTGGGGCCCCACATCGAGAAGCTCCAGGTCCTCCTGGGCGGACTGGTGATCACGACCCCCGCGAAGCTGGCCCACTCCTATTACACTTACGAGAACGGCGGCGTGCCCGCGAACCACCTGGGCCGCGAGACCACGTCCAACTATGCCGGGACCGAGCTCCTGGCCGGGATCCGTGCCAACGTCTGGGCATGGCCGGAGCACGTGGGATTCGACGTACGCCTGGACCAGTCGTACTTCATCCCCGGCGACGCGTTGAAGGATCCGGCCGGAGACACCATCGATCCCGTGTGGAAGATCCTGGCGTCTGTCGCGCTGCGCTGGCGATAGCCCCGCCCGAAGGAGAATCCGGTGAACTTTTTCGAGATCCTCCTCCCCCTCATCATCACGTTCCAGGGAACCAGTGAACCGGGTCAACTCCCCGGGCCCTTCGCGCCGGTGCCGCCCCGGGATTTCGAGCTGAGCCATCACCCGAGCACCCCCGTGGTGGTGCCCTTCGATGCACCCGGACAGGGAACAGGTGGCCTCGCGGGCAAGCACGTCTATGTGAGCCAGAGCCACGGCTGGACCTGGAGCGACACCCTGGGGCGCTGGGCCACCCAGCGGGGCAACACTTGGGGCATCGTCGAGGACTTCGTCAATGCTGAGGCGATCAACCAGTACCTCTTGCACTACCTGGAAAACGCGGGGGCCACGGTCTGGCCCGTGCGGGAGCGGGACCTGCGCGCCGAGATGGTGATCATTGACGACGAGGACGGGGACGGCGCCCCGGACAACGGCCTCTACGAGGAGATCGGCGGCGGGTTCCAGCACTCCAGCGCGGCAGGATTCGGGAACTTCCTCGCACCCTACCACGGGACAGAGAACCCCATGACTTTAGGCGGGAGCCGATACCACACCACCGCGGACAGCTCCGGGGATCATGTCCGTTGGACTCCAAGCCTGCCGTCGCGAGGGAAATGGACGGTCTACGTCTCCTGGGCCGCGTCGGACAACCGTACCACCGACGCGCACTACGTGGTGCGGCACCCGGGGGGCATGGCCCACTTCCGGGTTGACCAGACCGGCCACGGCCACACATGGATCTACCTCGGCACCTTCAACTTCGAGGCCGGGACGAACCCGGACACCGGCTCCGTGGAGCTGCACATCGACACCGCGGACGGGCCCGGCGCTACGGTTGTCTCCATCGACGCAGTGCGCTTCGGCGGAGGGACCGGAGTCATCATCCGCGGGGACGGCACCGGGCTCAACGACGGGCCCACCTCGGGTCGGCCCCGATGGGAGGAGAACTGCCGCTACTCCGCGCAGTTCAACGGCGCCCCGGACACGGTCTACGACGCGTCCTCCGGCGACGGAAACGACGACGTAGGCGCCCGCTCCCGCTACGCGGCCTGGCAGCACGAGGAGGGCGAGGACGCCGTCTACATCTCCTGGCACACCAACGCGCCCGACGGCGGCACCGGGACATCGACCTACCTCTACGGACCCAACGAACCCGACGGGCAGTACATCTTCACCGGCATCGAGGGCAGCGACGTCCTCGGCGAGTTGATTCACACGGAGATCGTGAACGACATCCGGGGCGCTTACGACCCGGACTGGACCGATCGAGGCCTGCGCACAGCCTGGTTCGGCGAGCTGAACCCCAGCCACAACCCGGAGATGCCCGCGGCCCTGGTGGAGGTTGCCTTCCACGCTACGGAGTCCGACGCCCTGAAGATCCAGGATCCGAAGTTCAGGAATCTGGTGTCCCGGGCCTTCTACCAGGGCGTGGTGCGTTACTTCGCCCAGAAGGACGGCCTCACGCCGGTGTTCCTGCCCGAGCCTCCGGCGG
>CAZNWW010000218.1:0-5282 GCA_964576155.1 uncultured Myxococcales bacterium
GGCCTCCCGCAGATCTGTTCGACGAGGACATGAGCCCCGACGTTCACGACGTTTCCATCATCCCCGAGGCCTGCTGCCTCTCCGATGAGGACTGCGAAGACATCGGAGACGGCGGCTGGACCTGTGCGTGGGGGCAGATGCAGGCGGCGAATCCGGACTGGGGCCGGTGCATGGGACCCCTGGGGTGGCAGGAGGGCGGCTGCTGGGACGACGGGGATTGCACCGATGACCAGGTCTGCATGGGGGCCGCCTATTGCCCCTGTGACCTCGGCTGCGGCATGGCCGACTTCCCGGGCCAGTGCCAGGACCCCGATGAGCTGGGAGATATAGGCGACCTCTGCGGGCAGAGCGGCGGCGACTGCAAGCCCGATCTCGTCTGCTGCTACCCCTGCGGGATCCCCGACTGCCAGTGGAAATGCGCAGAGCCGTGTGATGAGGACGAGGTCTGGTGCGCTGGTGGTTGCCCGATGCTGCCGTAGTGCCGTGTTACTCCTCCGTCACCTCTGAGGACGCGGTCGGAAAACCCTGATTTATATGCTTGACTCGATGTGTAGCCCTATCGATGACCCCGCTGTTCCGGAAGACTACCGGGGCGCAGCCTCGAGCAGGAGCAGCTCCGAGACGCACATGTCGCCCGAGAACCGCCCTGCGCGGACGTCATCGAAACGGATTTTAAGACTCCGCGCTACTGTTGGACTGAACTCCACGATCGGCACCCAGAGACCTTCCTTGTACAGTTCGGCGGCGGTGAGCGCCGGTGTCCACTAGTCGTACGCGGCTGTCGCTTTGTCGCCCTCGCGCCCGTGGTCAGGCCCCGCCGGATTAATGATGATACGCGCCGCGGTGGGCACCGCGTTGGCCTCGTAGACCCAGTCAGCCCTCACCATTCCTGGAAGCAGCCCGACCGCCGCAACCTTCGTGGGTTCGGTGAAGTTGATCGTGAGCTCGGCGCCGTGTCCGAATCCCTCGGCGCCCTCGCACCAGGCGGTGTCCGGCCTCCCGTCACCGAGGTTGCCGGCCCGGTAACGCCCGCCCGCTCCGGACAGCGTACTCGACGCGGTGACACGATATCGGACCGGCGCTATCCGGCGGAGCGTGGAGGACCCATGGATGGTCGCCCCGCCCTCTCCAGCGTTGGCCTCGAACCACGGCCACCCCTTGAAGTCGGCAGGCCCTTCGCCGTTCATCCGCTCCCGGTACAACCCGGCGGCGAACCAGTCGGCGATGGGCGCCGCGAAGTCGTGCCACGTCGACGTCGGCGGAACCCAGCTTCGAAGGAACCGCGGGATCGAGATCTCTGACACCTCGGTGCTCCCCGCCCTCGTGAGCTCGCAGGACAGCGCCCATGGCTTGTCGTACCTGGGTACGAAGGGCAAGTCATCGTCGCTGCGTGTCGGCGGACTGCAGGTGAAGGTGGCGCGACTTGGCCAGAGGGCCGTGCCGACCCGAGGGCCCTCGGAATGCTGTGGAGCGCCCGGTGCCCAACCATCGAGGAAGCTCACGAGGAGGGGACCCGCCTCAGCGCCCGCCCCGTATGTCAGGTGTCGGGTCTGCTGGTGCGCAAGCTCGACCTCGTCGCCGCCTCCCATCGTCGGCCACAGCCGCACCGTGGCGCCGGACTGGTTGTGCACGACCACCTCGACGGTCGCGGAGCCCTCGTTCTCAAAGCCCGCGGGCCAGGGCGCTATCACGAGGTACGTGTTCGGATGGAGAACTGCCAGGGATCGCCGCAGCTGCAGTCGACCGCGGACGCGGCCCCATAGGTGTCTCCGGCGTACGGTGTGGTCCAGATAGCCTCTCCGGAGCCGCCGGGCCATCGGTGGACCTGGCCCGTCGGGTGGTCCTCGAAGCCGAAGGCCGGGAGCTGCACCGACGCCGAGCCGGGTGCCCGGGTCTTCCAGGTATCCGGATCGATCGGCTGATCGGTGACCCTCCCGTCCCATACCAGCAGGCTGGGGAAGTGGCCGGTGCTGAGCCCTCCGGGCGACGAGCCCGAGGGGTCGCTCCTGCCGGAGACGATCCCGAGCCAGGTCTCCCGGGTCTATGCCGTGCGGGTGATGCGGTACCGCGCCCGTAGAGTGGCGTGATCCCCTCGCAGCCACACCTCGAGCCGCGCATCCTTGAGCGCCGCGCTGCCATCGATCATCTGGATGCTGGAGCTGTACCCTGCGGTAGTGGCGATCCTGTCGGGTTCCCGCGCCTCGCCGAACGCCAGGGATGGGAGGAGCACGGCAAACGCCAATGCGAGCAGCGGGTGTGAACATCTATCCATGTCTATTACCTCCGAACGCCCCATCCATTTCGTTTCGGCCGGGAGTATGGGCGCGCATCAGGTAGACATACCTCGGGTGACCAGCAAATGGTAGAACGCAGCGATCACCAGCGCGTGGCGGATCTCCCCGGTCGCAATGAGACGTTGGATCTCAACCAACTCGACGAGGACGGTCTCAATCTCCTCGTCGGGATCGAAGTTCGTCTCTCCCACGGGCCGACAACCCTCGGCCAGGTAGGTGTGGCAGCGATTATCCTGGAACGCCGGGTTGGGCTCCACAGAGCCGATCTTCTCCACCGAGCCAGCCACCCATCCGGTCTCTTCGGTGAGCTCTCGACCCGCTGACGTCACTGGATCCTCGCCTGGGTCGACCATCCCGCCCGGGATCTCCAGCGTGACCTCGTGGGTCCCGGAACGATACTGCCTAATCAGGATCACCCGACCGTCCTCGGTGAGAGGGATCACGTTGACCCAGTCCGGGCAGCGGAGCTGGACAAACCGGACCGGCTCCTCACGGCCCGGCCGGGCGAGCTGCACCTCCTCGAGGGTCAGAATCGGGGTCTCGTGGATGGTCCTGGTTTCGAGTCGCTCCCAAACGTTCATTTCCGCTCTCACCCCTTTGTCTGGCCTACACCCTAAGCCCTCGGGATCGCAGACGTTATTGAAGGTTGTATAACGGAAACCGGCTATTCGTCCTCGGCTTCCTTGCCCGCAAGACAACGATCCGTGCAGCGGCGGATCTCGGACTCGGAGCGCTCGCCGTCCGTGCAGTCCTGCTTGCATTGGGTTTCCCAGACTGCCTGCTGCTCGCGCTTTTCTTCTCGCCGGTTCCCCGCTCGTATGGTGCCTATTAGCATGGCGATGAGGCCTGACCCGACCAGGATGATGACGATGAGGGACTTGGTGTCGATGCCGATGGCCTCGAGCCGCCCCTTCTTCCGGGTCATCGGGCCCGAGCCCTCGCCGGGGAGCTTTATCTTCTTCTCGTCGAAGCCGTCCTTGACCTGCCTTCGGATCTTCTTCGCCATGCGTGATTCACTCCAGCCGTCCGACCCAGATCCTGCCGTCTGTGTCGTATGCAATGTGGGTCCCATCGGGGGATAGCGCCGGGTGACGCGCCATGGGATGCACGCCTCGGATCTCATGCAAGGTCGGCGTTGCTACGGTCAGGTCCGCCATCCAGAGGGTGCAGGTCGTCAGTACGTCGCCGTCGTCGACGCACCGGTCGAAGACGAGGCGCGTCCCGTCCGCAGAGAAGCGGGGGTGGGCACCCGCGCCCAACGCGACGGTCCGCCCGGTCGCGACGTCGTGGACGTGGATCCCCGAGGTCAGGCCCATGAACGCCACCGCGCCGCCGTCCGGCGCCGTCGCGGTGCAGCAATACCGGTCGCCCGCCCGGGAGATCCGTCGCTCCGTGCGACCGGACCGGAGGTGGACCTGGTCGTCCCGGACGCGGACCCACTGACCAGCGTGTCGGTGGGCCGGTGCGGGACCGCGGGTCCTCTCGAGAGTCACCGACGACACCGGGACCGCGCAGGAGCGCTGGCCCTGGTGGCGGTGCTCCACCGCGCCGCTGTCGGGGCTCCAGACGGGCTCGTACCCCACAGACACCCCTTCGGCGAGAAGCCGCGTCGGACCACCATCCGCTGAGACCACCAGCACCTTGGAGAACCTCTCACCCGCGAAGGCCAGGCGGGCGCCGTCCGGTGACCAGACCGGCTGCTCGTGTCCCCCGCCGTCGGTGACTGCGTGGATGTCCACGACGTTCCGACCATCTCCCTCCTCGGCGAGGGCCGCCGGGAACACCAGCAGCGTTGCGCACGCGACAATCGCCCCGAGTGGCTTGCGACGGGCAGTCAGGAGACCGGCAGCGACCAGGAGGAGAAGCAAAGTCCCCGCCCCGGTTCCCGTGGGCGTCGTCGTGCAGCCGCCTTCAGTGCCTGTGCCGATGTCCCCTTCGGGCACCTCCCAGCCGGTCCCGGGATCTTCAGGCTGCGGCAGGTCGGGATTCGGGTTCTCCGGATCTTCCTGTTCAGGATCCCATGGCGGCGTGTCGTCACCGCCGACGTCGCCGTTAACCGGTGCACCCCCGTATCCGGGGGTCGGGTCCTCGGGAGGTTGTTCGTCCTCGGTCCAGAGCCCCAGGGAGCACCAGGTTTCGGTGTTCGCTGCGACAGAGCAGAGGCGGACGTTGGGCCAATACCCGTCCAGCGCCGCAGTCACCTCGTAGACTCCCGGCGGGAGGCTCATGTCGTAGAGTCCCCACTCGCCGTCGGTGACCACGAACTCCGTGCCCAACGCGCCCATCGCCTTGACCGACGCACCGGGCAGACGAATCGACATGTCCGCGGTGCCGCTGCCCTGCTCCTCGAATATCGCCCCCAGGAGGGTCCCCTTCGGGCCATCCGACGGGATGGGCGGATCCAGGGGTGGATCCTCGTCCACGGTGAACAGGCCCAGGGAGCACCACGTCTCGCCGCCGGAGGTCACCTCGCAGATCCGGGTGTTCATCCAGTACCCGGGGCTGGACGCGTTTACAGTCCATTTGCCTACGGGAACGGTGAACTGCCAGTCCGCATTGGGGCTGGACGCGGTGGCCATGTCCAGGTCGCCGTCCTCGCCTTGGACAGTGATCATCGCGCCCGCCAGGCGCACAGACATGTCCTGGTCGCCGACCCCCTGGTCCTCGTACACGACTCCGCGCAGCACCCCGGTTGCCGGGGGCGGCGGCTCCTGGGTCTTCTCGAAGAGCCCGATGGAGCACCAGGTGGTCTGTCCCGAAGTGACGGTGCAGACCCGGACGTTCTCGTAGTACCCGACAGCAGTTGCGGTGACCGTATAGGTGCCGGGAGCCAGGGCGATGAGCCAGTCCGCATCGGGAGCGGCCGCAACATCACTGCCGGAGTTTCCGCCCCCGCTGGCCGCCACCTGTGTCCCGGGGATCCGTTTCGACATATCGTCGCTGCCCACGCCCACGTCTTCGAAGATCACGCCGCGCATGATCCCGGTC
>CAZNWW010000218.1:5292-6764 GCA_964576155.1 uncultured Myxococcales bacterium
GATGGCGTGGTGATGCGCCGCGGCCGCGGCCTGGCGCTGGTTGGGGTTCGACAGGTAGGTTGCGTCGATGGAGCAGTTGTCGATGAAGGCCAGCTCCGAGAGGGTCGCAGGCATGTTGGTGTACTTGATGACATAGAACCCCGCGGTCTTCCCGCCGCGGTCGGTGAGCGCGGGCCAGATGGACGTCATGCCGTCCTGGATCCTGTTCCGCTGATCGAAGGAGGTCGCGCTGCCGTTGTAGTAGCAGTAGGTCTCGATGCCCGTCGCGCTGCCGTTGAACGCATTGTTATGGATGGACGCGAAGCGGTGTGCGCCGTTGTCGTTGGCATAGGCGACCCGGGCACCGAGGCTCACGGTAGCGTCGGAGGTCCGGGTCATCATCGGCGTCAGGTCCGGATCGTCAGCCAGGAGATCGTTGAGGCGCCAGGCAACATCGAGGCAGATCGTCGCCTCCTCCAGGCCGCAGCCGACCGCGCCGGGATCGGTTCCTCCGTGACCGGGGTCGATGCAGATCTTGAAGGCTGCGAAGGCCGGATTCGCCGCAAGGACGACCGCCAGCAACAGGAACGACAGGATGGCTCGAATGTGTACCATGGTCGACCTCGCGGAGAGGGTTCGCTCCTGGTTAAAGAATAGAACCACTTTCACGGATCACGCGCAAGGACTAGACCCAAAACAAGCGAAGATGCCGAAGCGAGGTGGTTGAGATGCTGATGCTGACAAGGAGAGCGAACGGAGGCGATGCAGAGTATCGTTGAGTTCGGGTGAGCATGGCGAACGGTCTCGACGCAGTTCAGCATTGGCAGATCGGCCGCCGCAGTAGGCAGATTCGCTTTGGCGGAGCGCGCCGCGGCGGGCGTGGACGTGGTGGTCATCACCGACCGGAAGCAATCCGACGGCGTGGACCTGCAAGGCAACAAGGTCTTCTGGGACGACCCGACGGACACGAAGCTCCGGGAGGCCGGGATCCTGGTGTACGAAGTCATGAACGACGCGGCCGAGTACTTCGGCCACCCGAATCCCTACTGCGCGATGCACCACAAGAGCGCGGTCCTCGGGCGCACGCGGCTTCGCGTGATCACGGACGCCAGCAACTGGACCGCGGCCGCGATGGGGTCGTGGAAGAAACGCGAGAAGAACGTGGAGAGCGCCCTCTTCATCGACTCCACCGCGCTGGACGACGGCACCGACCAGATCGTAGTCACGCCCTGGACCATCCTCCACGGCGAGGATGAGCCGTCCCTCCCGGGGGGCGACCCCTGGAGCCCGGGGTGGTTCTCGCCGGTGCCCACGGTCACGAGCTTCGATGAGACACCGGTCGTGCTGTACACGCCCTTCGATGACGCGGGCGGGGACGTGGTCAGTCGTATCGAGGCAATCACCGCGGCTTCCCAGGCGGAGCGCGACGTCCGCCACACCGTCCACGCGGCGATCTTCAACATCAACGACCCGCGGGTCACCGATGCGCTGCT
>CAZNWW010000219.1:0-6753 GCA_964576155.1 uncultured Myxococcales bacterium
CCGGAGGCTCGGCTGCGCTGGCGCCGCGGCAAGCACAGTGGAGAGGGTGACGTCGCAGGCGATTTCCACAGACGACGAGGCGGCGCTCCAGGCACTGGGCGGGGTCGGTGGGCTCTTGGAGCACACGGTGTCCATGCTCGCTGTGGCGCAGCATCTCGCCGGGCATTACACATCCCAGGTCCCCTCCCTTGACCGTGATCTCCTGTTCGCCGGGGTGGTCCTCCACGACATCGGGAAGATCATCGAGATTGGCGGAGAAGGCGGAGGCATGGACTACACCACCCGCGGACGATTCGTCGGCCACATGGGCCTTGCGGTGCAACTGCTGGAGCGCCACCGAGCGGCAGGACAACCCCTGGCCGACGCGACCCTCGACAGGCTGCTTCACTTGATCCTGTCTCACCACGGTGACAAGGAGAAGGGATCGCCCGTGGGACCCGTGACTGCGGAGGCCCACCTCCTGCATCAAATAGACATGGTCGACTCGAGGATGGCCATGGCGGCCCGCCTCGCGCAGGACGCCGGCCCGGATGGTTGGACGCGGTTCGATCGGTTCCTGGGGGGTGCGTTGTACATCGAGCCTGGTGTGGGAGGCCCGTCCCGGGCCGAATCGGGGCGAGACGCCCCTCCCACAGAATCGGGGCGAGACGCCCCTCCCACAGAATCGGGGCGAGACGCCCCTCCCACAAAACCCATGAAGCCTACGCTACTCTGATTCCACCCCAAAGTCCGCCTCGAGTCGGGCCTTCTTCGTCTCGTACTCCTCGCTGAGGGTCTCCCACTCCTCCATGTCGTGGTTGAGGGTGGCGATGAGCTCGCTGTGCTTGCGGCTCAGGTTCCGGGAGGCTTCCGCTTCCTGGTAGCTCGTGGGATCTGCCAGAACCTGCTCTAACTCGGCCAGGGCCTGCTCGGTCTCCTCGATGCTCGTCTCCAGCACTTCGAGGCGCTTCTTCGAGGGCCCCAGCTCCCGGTGCAGGGCCTGCCGGAGTTCGGCCTCCCGCCGCTTCCTGTCTTTGTCCAGATCCCGCTTGGACTGCGCCTCACTCTGTGTCCCTCCCCCCTTGTTGGGGGAGGTGCCGCCGGAGGCGGCGGAGGGGGGACGATTCTCCGCAGAGATCTCCTGCTCCCGCTTCCACTGGTAGTAGGTATAGTTCCCAGGGAAGTCCGCCAGGACGCCGTACTCCAACTCCAACGTGCGAGAGGCCACCGCATCGATGAAGCGTCGATCATGGGAAGTGAACAGGAGGGTTCCCTGATACTGGCGGAGGGCCTCCTCGAGGACCTCCCGGGATTCGATATCCAGGTGGTTGGTGGGTTCGTCCATGAGCAGGAGGTTCGCCGGCCGGATCAGGAGCTTGGCCAGCGCTAGACGGCTCTTCTCACCACCGGAGAGGTAGCTCACCATCTTGTCCGCGTCGGTCCCGGAGAACCGGAACGCCCCCAGAAGACTGCGCACCTCCGAGACCGTCCCGGTGACATCCGTGCGCTGGGCCTCCTCGAAGACCGTCCGTTTGGGGTCCAGCTCCTCGAGCTGATGCTGCGCGAAGTAGGCCACTTCGACGTTGTATCCCGGCTCCGCTGCCCCGGCAGTGGCATCGATCCGTCCGGCGATGATCTTGAGGAGGGTGCTCTTTCCTGCGCCGTTGACTCCCACGATGGCCACCTTCTCACCGCGGAAGAGCTTGAAATCCATCGGCTCGAACACCGGACCGTCGCCGTAGTCCTTCACCAGGCCCGCGACCTTCAAGGCTTCGGCGCCGGAACGCGACGGTTGGGGAAACCGCACCCGTATCCCACCACCGGAGGACCGTGGCGCCTCCAGGCGCTCGATCCGCTCCAGCATCTTCATGCGGCTCTGGACCTGCTTGGCCCGGTCCTTTCGCACGCGGTTTCGGGCTATGAAGTCCTCCAACTGGCGAAGCTGCACCTGCTGGTCACGGTAGTGCTTCTCCGCGAGGCGCTCCTCGTCCGCCTTCTTCAGTCGATAGGCGTCGTAGTCCCCGGTGTACTCCTTGACGCGCCCCAAATCGACCTCGACGATGCGCCCGACCGTCCGGTTTAGGAACTCACGATCATGGGCCACCAGGACCAAGGCGCCGGTGTATCGCGACAGGTACCGCTCGAACCAGATCAACGACTCCATGTCCAGATGGTTGGTAGGCTCATCCAGGAGGAGGAGCGTAGGATGCCCCACGAGGAGCCTCGCCAGCTCGGCGCGCATCTGCCAGCCACCGCTGAGTTTACCCAGGGGGACGTCGAACTGCTCCGCCTTGAATCCGAGCCCGGCGAGGATCGCCCGGGCCTCCGCCTCCAGCCCGTCGCCGCCGAGCTGTTCGTATCGGGTCTCTTCCCGAACCTGGGCATCGAGGAGCGCGGGGGCCTCGTCCTCGCTGGCCTCGGTGACCCGGCACCGGAGGTCTGCCAGGTCCTCCCTGGCCTGGTGCCAGCCGACCATTCCATTGAGGACTTCATGGAGGAGCCGCCCGTCCCGCTGAGGCTTGATCTCCTGGCGGAGGTAGCCGATCCGGGCATCCTTGGCCCTATTCACCTCGCCGTCGTCCGCGCTCACCTCCCCGCAGAGGATCCGGAAGAGCGTCGTCTTTCCGCTGCCGTTCCGGCCGACGAGGCCAACCCGATCCTCCGGGCCGATGCGCAGGTTGACCCCGCTGAACAGGGGCTTCTCGCCGAAGGATTTGGAAATGTCCTGGAGGTGCAGCATCGCGTCAGTTCACCCTCCCTCCGATTGGGGTTCACATCCAAGCGGCAGGCAGTATAATACCCCGTCCCGCACCTGTGAAGGACGAGCCGTGAAGAACGCCCGACCCCGCCTCACCCCCTTGCCCTCGGCGCTGTTGCTGGCAGCGCTATTCCTGGGTACAGCCGAAGGCCTGGGCGCGCTCTTCGACGGCGAGATTGGCTTCTTCTGTCTGTCCCTCTCCGCCTGGCTCCTGGCTGCGGCGCCCATGGCCCTGATCGCTGTCGCAGCGCTCCTGGCAGTGCGCTACCTGATCGATTCCATGCCTGGATTTGCAAGTGTCATCGACAGGCTCACCGGGAATGCAGACTCCGGCCGGTTCTGGCCTATCGGGGTGCTGATGGGGCTCGCCGGCCTCCTGTACACAGGCCCCTTTGCAGGGAGCTTCGCCCGCCGTGCCCTGGAGCGGGTCACCGAGGAGGGCCTCGCACGACTCCTGTCCGGGATCGGAACCCTGGCTCTGCTCGGAGGGCTGGCGATCTTCTGGATGCTCGTCGCGGCGGCTATCGTGCGCGTCCTGAAGCGCGTTCAGGAGCGCCGGGATCGACTCCGGGTCCCCGTATCGGATCTTGCAGCCTGGCTCCTGCTCCCCCCGCTGGTGCTCTGGGGACTGCACTTGTACCGCCTGCACGGAGAGCATCTGGGCCCCGTGGTCCTGCCCCTGGGTTGGGGCATCCTCGTTCCTCTGGGGCTCCTGCTCTGGAGCCCGTTGGCGCGCATCGAGGCCTCGGAGCTCCGCTGGTTCTCGATGGTGTTGGCGGTGGCGGCCCTCGTCCCGGTGGTGGTGGGTGCGGTCCACGAGACCTCACAGGACGAGGGAGCGGGGCTCCCCGGGCTGCCCTACACAGCGGCCATGACTGCGGGGCTCCGGTCCCTCACTGACTTCGACCGCGATGGGCACAGCGGGCTCTTCGGCGGTGGGGACTGCGCGCCCTTTGACGACGAGATCCATCCCGGCGCACGGGACATCCCGGGCAACGATATCGATGAGAACTGTGACGGCGAGGACGCTACGGAGCGCGTGGGCCTCCTGCTCGGGGACCCAACAGAGCGAATAATTCCGAAAGCCCGGAAGTACAACGTCCTCGTGGTCCTCATGGACGCTCTGCGTTCGGACCACATGCACTTCTTCGGGTACAAACGGGAGACCACGCCGCAGCTCGATCTCTTTGCCGAGGAGGCTATTGTAGCGGAGAACGCCTACTCCCAGTCGGCCTGCTCGCGGAAGTCCATCCCGTCGATCTTCACGGGACGCTACCCACAGTACATGGAGTGGGACCGGAGTCGGCGCTACTACGGAATTGAAGAGGGAAACTTCACCCTGGCAGAGCTGTTCAGTGACAACGGCTACCAGACCGTGGCAGTGGTGAACGCCTGGCTCAAGGATCGCCTCCGGGGCTTTGGGCAGGGCTTCGACCAGTACATCTCCATCTACAGCCGGAAGAACTGGAAGAAGCTCTCCAATAAATCCAGCCCCATCGCGGTGGTACGATCCATCGAGTTCCTCGAGCACCGGGATCCTGAAAGGCCTTTCTTCCTCTTCACCTACCTCGAAGATGCGCACCATCCGTACAAGTCACATGGCCCGCCCGCCCGGAAGTTCGGGCGCAGCTCAAAGGACCGGTACGACAGCGAGATCAGCTACGCAGACGCGTGGGCCGGCTTCCTCTTCGAGTATCTCCGCCAGAAGGATCTCTGGGACGACACCATCGTCGTGGTCCTTGCGGATCACGGGGAGGAGTTCAAGGAGCACGGGATGTCCCAGCACTGCAAACAGCTATACGTGGAGTCGCTCCATGTACCGCTGCTCGTACACATTCCTGGAGTGTCGCCTTCGCTGGTGGAGCACCCTGTGGCTCTCGTCGACGTTTTCCCCACCCTACTGGACGCCACAGGCATCAAGCATGACCGGGAGTCTCTCCAGGGGGTGAGCCTCTTCGGGACCCTCGAAGAGGATCAGGACCGTCCCTCGCTGCGTCCCCTCTTCGGCTTCGTCCGCCCTGGCAAGGGCGACGATGATCGCTCCCACATGGTGCTCCTGGATCGCTGGCACTATATCCGGAACACAGGCACCGGCCATGAGGAGTTCTACGACCTCCGAAAGGACCCGGAGGAGAAACGCAACCTGAAGAAGAACAACCCCCGCCAGCTGAGGAAACTACGCAGCATCCTCGACCAGTTCCTGGAGGATGCGACGCTGCAATGAGCAAAGACGGGCCAGTCCCAATCCGGCCGACTACGGAGGATTCATGAGGCAGCGACTGTTGCTCCTGGGGGTCTTCGCGCTGACCCTGGTTGCCTGCGACAGCAGCGACGGAGGGAGCGCAGATGGTCCGGAGCTGTCCGCCGACGTGGTCGAGGACCTGGTCGGGCGATCGGGCGAGGACATCGTCGATCCGCCCCCGGATACGACACCCCCAGCAGACACGACGACTCCACCGGATTCCACGCCGCCGGAGCCGGTGATCATCCTCATGAGTGGCTTCGAGCCCTTCGGTGGCTACGAGACCAACCCGTCGATGGATGCGCTGTGGGACCTGGAGGGCCAGGTCCTGGCCGGTCTCGAGATCCATGTCGTGGAGCTGCCGGTGGAGTGGGACGTGGCCTGGGAGCTGCTCCACGACGAGATCCGTGACCTGCACCCCAGGGTGGTCATCGCCACGGGGATGGCAGGTGGCCACGCTATGCGATACGAGGTCAACGCTGTCAACGAGGAGTGGGGCGAAGACAACGCCGGCGTCGACCCTGAGGGCGGGCCCGTCGTCGGCGGCGGCCCCGAAACCCTGGCGCCGACCATCCCGGTAAAAACCATGGCCGCCGCGGTCGAATACGCCGGGCTCCCGACGGTCGTCTCCGAGGACGCAGGGACCTACCTGTGCAACCACATCATGTATCATCTCCTCCACTACGTGATCAACGAGGCCCCCGACGAAATCGCCGCAGGCTTCGTCCACGTCCCGCCGGCCCCCTACGAAGGCCCCATGTCCATCAACGACATCACCGACGCCCACATCATCGGCCTCGACGTCATCGCCACCTGGCTCGAAGAGGGCGCCCCCCAATACAAACCCATCCCCCAGACCAACACGCCGCCCATCTACTTCCTCCCAGGCTACGAGTAGCCCATCTTTGCGTCGGCGTTGACGTCGCCGTCGCCGTCGCCGGGATCCCAGGAACACCCAAAGTTGGAGGGCGGCTGCGGGTACCGCAGCGTCTCCCGGACCGAGCAGGCGGCTCGTCCCTGCGGCCAGATCAAGGCGCGGTGACGATGCAAACTTCTGTTTGTAGAGGAGGCGCAACGCAGAGATGGCCCAGGGACGGGCCGCCTGCGACGGGAGGGGGGCGCTGCGGTGCCCGCAGACGCCTACTTGAAGACCTGGTCCTTGCTCGACTCCATGAGCGCGGGCATGAAGGACTTCTTCAGGCTCAGGAGCCTGTCGAACTTCACCTTCGCGCGGGCGTCGGTGTAGAGGGCCGTCGGCTTCTTGATCTCACCGTCGATGAGCATCTCGCCGAAGTCGTAGAACTTCGACTTGACCTTGTCCTTGGCCGTCGCCGGACCGGCGAACGCGCCGACCACGAAGGCCATCGCTACGAATCCCATGACCAACCGTTTCATATCCAGCCTCCTTGGTCCCTCACCGGGACCTTCTTCATCTTAGTCATCCAACCCGGCTGAGATCAAGCCTCGGGTTCAACGTCGGGTACCACGGGCTCCGGCTCCACGTCGGGGACGACCGGTTCCTCGGGCTTCGGCTCCACTGTGGGAGGGGCTTCAGCCCCGACGGCGGCGGCCTCGGCCGCCGCTTCGGCTTTCGGCTCTTCGGCCTTCGGCTCTTCGGCCTTCGGCTCTTCGGCCTTCGGTTCCTCGGCTTTCGGCTCGGGCTTCGGCTCGGGCTTCGGCTCCTCGGCCTTCGGCTCCTCGGCCTTCGGCTCGGCCTTCGGCTCGGCCTTGGGCTCGGCCTTGGGCTCGGCCTTGGGCTCGGCCTTGGGCTCGG
>CAZNWW010000220.1:0-6753 GCA_964576155.1 uncultured Myxococcales bacterium
CTTCGAGGTCAAACTCACGGGCCTCGCGCGGGGCACCAAGACCAGTCTGCGCTTCGACATATCCAACGACGCGGGCCCCGGATCAGAGTTGACCCTCCCCGTCTGGATCGAGGACGAAGGGGAGTGGTCCTGGCGGGATGCAGTGATGTACTTTGCGTTCACGGATCGCTTCGCGGACGGGGCCGACGACCACGACGAACCCCTGGCCTGTGCGCCGGATCACCTGGCCAACTGGAAGGCCGGTGACTGGCCCGGGATCACCCAGAAGATCGAGGAGGGCTACTTCGACGACCTCGGAGTCAACGTCCTCTGGATCAGCCCGCCCTACGACAACCCCGAGGAGTGCATGGACGGGAGCATCCCCGGGGAGCAGTACACCGCGTATCACGGCTATTTCCCCGTGTCCCTGACCGAGCCCGAGGAGCGCTTCGGCAGTATGGATGATCTCCGTGCCCTTACCGAAGCGGCCCACGCCCGTGGGATTCGGGTCATCGCCGACCTCGTCGCCAACCACGTCTACTGGAGCGCGGGGGTCTACCAGGAGCACCAGGCGAGCGGCTGGTTCCACGAGTACACCCCCTGCGCGCCGGCCTGGGACAAGCCCATCGAGTGCTGGTTCCAGTCCTACATGCCCGACTGGGACCACACCGTGGATCCCGTGGTCGAGATGGTGACGGACTCCGCGCTCCACTGGGCCCGGGAGGCGGACCTGGACGGATTACGCGTCGATGCGGTGAAGCACATGGTCCACAACTTCTCGAAGACCCTGCGCTGGAAGCTCGACCAGACCTTCGCCCACGGCACTCACCGCTTCTACCTCGTCGGTGAGACCTTCATGGGCGAATGGGGCGGCGGCGAAGGCTTCGCCGAGACCGTGATCAAGGAGTACGTCAACCCATGGGAGCTGGACGGCCAGTTCGATTTCCCCATGTACTGGGCGCTCCTCAAGGCCACGGGCCGGGACGAGGAGGACTTCACGGACCTGGCGGGTTTCCTCACCGAGTCCGACGGCTACTACGGCCCGGACAGCCTCATGTGCAGCTTCATCGGGAACCACGACGTGCCCCGTTTCACGTCCCACGCGGCCGGCCAGATCGACGACCTCTGGGGCAACGACTCCAAGGAGCAGGGCTGGAATAATCCGCCGGCCCAACCCACGGACGTGTCTGCGTACCTCCGGGCGGGCCTCGCGTTCGGGTTGATGATGACCCTCCCGGAGATCCCCCTGATCTACTACGGTGATGAGATCGGCCTGGCGGGATCCGGGGATCCGGACAACCGCCGCGTCATGCCCTGGAGCGGCCTGACCGGGGACCAGGAGTCCCTGCGGATCCGGGTTCAAGCGCTCGGCACGCTGCGCCGGGATCTGCCGGCCTTGCGACGGGGCGATTTCACGGTGACCGCCGCAGAGCCGGATCTCCTGGTGTTCGAGCGCTCCTACGCAGGCGAGACCGTGGTGGTGGCCGCGTCCCGGTCCCCGGTGGATGTCCAGACGGAGATCCCCGCAAACTCCCTGGGAACCGGTGCTGTGGAATGGATCTCCGGCCTCGAGCTCGGCGTCGACAGCGGCCAGGTCATCGTAGATCTCCCTGGGTACGGGGTCGCCGTGCTCACCGCTGCGCCGTAGCCAGCTACCCGTCTTCGAAGAGCATGCGGAAATAGAGGTACTTCACGTAGCGTTTGAACAGGCCCGGGACCGGCTCCTTCCGCGCGCTGAGGATCTCCAACTCGACACCGGACAGACCGCCCTCGGCGATCCGATCGATGCGGTTCACCGCGCAGACCAGGTAGATCGGCTTTGCCTTCCCATGCACAGGGACCGGGTACATGACGATCACCTTCCCCTCGAGGTCCCCGGGGACCCGCTTGGACATGAGGTAGAGGCCGTCCACACCGATGAACCGCACGGTGCCCCGCCGCACCTCCCCGCCCCCGAAGAACTCGACGCCCACGGTCACCGGAACCCAGGAGTCTTTTCGATCGACGACGGTGGTTACCGGTCCCGTCCACTCGTCCCGCATAAAGTCTGGAGGCTCCACCACTTCGGCGGGGGAGCTCTCCGGGATCTTGACCGCCGGCATCTCGGACACGGTGCTGAGACCCAGGGGATCGTCGGCGGGGAAATCCTCGATTCGGACAGCGGGCATCTCGGGGACGGTCGGAAGAGAGTCGGAGTCGGGAACGAACTGGATCGTGGCCTCCTCTTCCGGGGGCGGGGCCTCGGCGTCCTCGACAGTGGGACGGGCAGAGTCCGCCTCAGCCCTTGCGGGCTCCTCCACCAACACCGACTCCATCTCGAGATCTGCCACGTACGGGCGGGTCTCCTCCACCTCGCCGTCCGGCCGCAGGAGGCTGCCCAGATCCTTCTCCTCCTCCTTCGCCTCCTCCTCCTTCTGCGGACCGCACTTCATCTGGTTCACAACAGACTTCGCCGCCTCGGCGAGGGCACGCTTGGCCTCGTCCTGGCCCTTTGACCGGGCCGCCCGGGAGAGGATCTTCGGGATGAAGAACCGCTTGCGCTGGAAGTCATACGCCACGCTGTTCGCGTTGGCCACAGAGGGCATGGGCATGGGGAGAGATGCAGGGAAGAGGCCGAGGTAGAAGGCCATCAGATCGAAGAGCGCCTGGATCCCGTTTCGGGAGACACAGCGGACCCACTCGATCCCGACACCGGCGACAGGCTCCTTCTGCTTGCGGATCACCACGCCAACCAGCACCGCACCCATATCCACAGCAGGGGAGTTCCCTTGGGTGGTTACGCGATCCCGTTCGCCTTTTGGCGCCACGATCGCGGTGACCCCGACCTCGAGGTCGTGGTCCGTGCGGAGGAACGCGCCCCCCGGCGAGATGTCAAAGGTCGTAGAGTCGAACCGCTGGCCGTTGATGTAGCAGAAGAACTCGACGGCGCGCTCTTCTCGCTCGTCCTTCCGCCGGTCGCCCATCTCTATGTTGTAGACGCCCATGGCCTCCTCAACGCTCCTCGGCGCGGCCCGTCATAGGGACGAACCGCACGCCGAGCAATGACTTCCGCTCCCACCCCTGCTCGTGCCTCCGGATGAGCACCAGCTCCTGGTGGTGCTCGCCCACCGGCGCAACGAGGAGCCCGCCGACGGCCATCTGCTCCATGATGGGCATGGGCACCTCAGCCGGGGCGGCGGTGAGCATGATCTTGTCGAAGGGGGCCTCCTCGGGCCACCCCGCGTATCCGTCCCCGATGCGGACGTGGACGTTCTCGTATCCGAGGGTATCGAGGGTGTCCCGGGCCTCCACACCCAGGGGCTCCACGATCTCGATGGAGTAGACCTCCCGGGCCAGCTCGCCCAGCACCGCTGCCTGGTAGCCGGAGCCCGTGCCGATCTCCAGCACCCGATCACCGGGCTGGAGGGCCAGGATCTGCGACATGTACGCAACGATGTAGGGCTGAGAGATGGTCTGATCGTGACCGATGGGGAGGGGGTGATCTCGATAGGCTTCGTCCCGCAGCCTGTCCGGCACGAATCGGTGCCGGGGTACCCGGCGCATCGCGTCGAGGATCCTGGGGTCGATGATGTCCCGCCCTGCGAGCTGCTGCGCTACCATCCGCTCCCGGGCCGAGGTGTAGGGGTCCTCGCCCGGTGCAGCATCCCCTTCTCCCCGGCAGGAGGTGGCCAACATGATGCCTATTACGCTCGTCACCAACGCAAGCATTCCGAAATCCTTTTCACGGTTCTTTCCATCGAATCTTTGGGCCATTGTACCCTCAGGTCATTGGAGGGGCAACGTCCTACCGGTCAGGCGAGATCCACGGTATCCTCTCGGGCATGACGACGCGCAGCTACGCAATCATCATCGTCCTCGCCCTCACCGGATGTGACCGCAGCGGCGGCTCCCAGGCGGGCGACGGCTCTCCCGGCGAGGACATCGCCGACGTAACGCCCACGAAGGACGCCACCCACGCACCCCTGGACACAGGGCACCAGGACTACGGCCCGGACAACCTCCTGGGCAATGCGACCCTCGTGATCCTGGCACACGAGGATCTGCTGAACACCCTCGAGCCCCTGGCCGCCTGGAAAAACGCCCGGGGCCTGCCCACGCGCCTGGTCCCGTTGGAGGAGGCCCTCGTCGAGGGGACCGGACCGGATCAGCCGGCCCGGATCCGGAGCTGGATCCGCAAGATGCGGGACACCGAGGGGACGCGCTACGTCCTGCTGGCTGGAGACACCAACCTGCTGCCCGTGCGGCAGGTGACCCAGGAGATGTACAACGAGACCGAAGACTTCTACATCCACGATGACCTGGCCACGGACCTCTACTACGCGGACCTGGACGGGGACTGGGACGGGGACGGAGACGGCGTCCTCGCAGAGCTGGAGGACGGCCTGGACCTCCTGCCCGATGTCGCGGTCGGCAGGGTGCCTGCGCGCAGCCCGAGCGAGACCAGGCGATGGGCGGACAAGGTCCTGGCCTACGAGCGCGATCCCATTGCGGATTACCAGAACAAGGCCCTCCTCCTGGGCGAGTGGGCCGGCGACATCGGGGGCATCCCGTTCTGCTCCACCACAGCGCTGGACGGGGTCATCGCCCCCCTGCTGCCGGATCACGTGGAGATCACCAGGCTTTACGACCCGCAATGTCCCATGCGCGACGGCGCGATCCCCACGTCCCTGGAGGCTCAGCTCGAGCATATGAACGCAGGTCAGGGCTGGGCGCTCAACTTCGGTCACGGCTGGATGGAGTCGGTCTGCCAGCTCGGCCTCTCAGACATGAACGCGCTGACCACGGGGAGTCGCCCGTCGATCTACCTAACCACCGAGTGCAACTCCTGTGAGTTCGACTACCCGACCCTCCCCCACGTGGCCTGCGAAGAGTATGTCCTGGCCGAAGGCGGCGGGGTGGCCTACATCGGCAACACCGAGTTCGGTGTCGGCGCGCCGTGGCTCATGAGCTGGTACCGTGACTTCATCGTGCGGATGTATGAGAGCCCGGGCGCGGCCCTGGGCGATCTCATGACTGAGACCACCCACACCTTTGCGGACCCCGCAGGCGCCGAGGAGCCGCTGTCGGATCTGCGTTGGACCTACCTGGTGCTGATTCTCATGGGAGACCCGAGCCTCGCAGTGTTCACCGATCGCCCGGCGCCGATGACCGTTTCGCCCCAATCCAGTGCGGATGCATTGACAGTCAGCGTCACCGCCGGCAACATCCCGCTGGAAGGTGCTACGGTGGCACTCTACACCGAGAACCGGTTCCTCTTCGTGGAGATCACGGACGCAGCCGGCGCTGCGACGTTCCAGTGGACGGATGGTCCGCCGCCGCCCCCAATCAAGATGACCGTGACCGCGCCGAACCACATGCCCTACCAGGAAATGATCGAATAGCTAGTGTCCGTCCATTAAGCTCAGGTTTCGGCAACGGCTGCGTCCCGCGAGGCGCTCACCGGCGCCGAGAAACCGAGAGCGGAGGTCTCCGTGGGGGGCCTCGCGCAGCGAGGAGGCCCACTTCGTCGCATGAGACCGGATTTCGGACAGACCTGTCCTATGGTTCGGTTGGATGACGTTGCGAAAAGTCCCGGCCTGCGATCAGGCCGGGGCAGGTTTCAAGCGGTGCCGCGCCAGAGTCAGGAGATTGGCGGTTAGCACCGAAGCCCAGGTGGACGCCTTGAAGGATCGCAACCCTTTCCAAGTGCATCTGGTCAGCCCGAAGCTCCGCTTCAGGAAGGAGATGCCCGCCTCGATGCCGGCACGGAAGCGGATGAGGCGCTTGTAGACCCAGTCGCTGCGCGCCATGTCCGAGACCTCCATGCCACGCCGCTTGGAGAAGACGACATCGCTGACACCCAGGGCCTTGATGGCCGCGAGGTTCGCCTTGGCAGCGAAGCCTCCGTCGAAGACCGCTTGCAGAGGCTCTCGTCCGAAGCGCACCGTGTGTCGTTCCACCATCTCAACAGCCATGGTCGAGTCCGCCGGGTTTCCCTTGTGGATGACACAGTCGGTGATGATCCCGCTGGCCCCGCCGGTCACGGCGATCTTGTGACCAAACTCGGTCTTGCGCCCTCCCTTGATGATGATGTCCGTGTGGGAGTTGGTAGGCGGTCTTCTTGGCGACCCGTCTGTGGTTGGGGCGGACGATCCCAAACTCCACCTTGCAGCGCTCGATGTTGCGGGCCAGGACCCGGACCGAGTCCCAGAGCTGATCCGAGTCCCAGGGCTCGTGGATGTTGGTCTCGACGACGGTGCAGTCGATGCGGGCCTTGCGCCCCTTCTCGACCCCAGACAACCGAGCCTCGGCGAGGACGACCTGGTGGATCCACTCAAGGGTCTCCGCCCGGATCTGCTTGATGTTCTTGTGGAGGCAGGACCGCTTGGGGGCCTTGTCGAAGGCACCGATGCGGCAGAACCGGCGGTAGCTCCTGGAGTCCGCCAGGTGGAAGGCCAGCTCTGTGTAGCTGAAGCCGTTCATCTGCTTGACGAAGAGCGACCGCAGGGCCTGCTCCGCGGTCATCCCGGGTCGCCCGGTCTCCCGGTCGATGCCCGGTGCGACGATGTCGTTCTCGACCCACCGCAGGATCTTGGGGTACGCGTCGAGAACCAGGGAGATCTCGTCGAGCTCCTTCGCGTGCTCGTGCTCGATAGAAGTGGTAGTCAGTGGTCGGTTTTGTGGTACTCTCCTCATGAGCGCTCACCTCGTGTTTTGTGTTTTTGTTATGCATTCCGGCATGTTATCTTGCCGGCGCATGAAACGCGAGGCTTATCTGTCGGCTGAAGAAGGGGC
>CAZNWW010000221.1:0-6745 GCA_964576155.1 uncultured Myxococcales bacterium
CTCCAGTTCCGAGATCTCCGTCCGGCCGGCCTCCACCGCCTCGTTCCTCTCGGCGAGGGCCGCCTCGAACTCTGACGCCTTGGCCTCAAGGACACCCTCGAGCTCAGAGATCCTTGTCTCCAACGAGCCCACCGCTTCGGTCTTGACCTCCAAGGCCTCGCCAGCCTCGAGGATCCTGGTCTCGAGATCACCTATAGTCGTCCGGCCCGCCTCCACGGCCTCGACCTTCTCGGCGAGGGTCCCCTCCAGCTCGGTGACCTTCGTCTCCAGCGAGCCCATCGCCACGACCTTCGCCTCGATATCCTCAACGGCCTCGAGGACCCTGGTCTCCAGATCAGAGATCGCTACACGGGTCACCTCCGCGGCCTCGTCCTTCGCGGCCGCTGCATCCTCGAGATCCCTGACCCTCGCCTCCAGCGTGCCTGCGGCCTCGTTCTTCTCCTCGATCGCGGCATCCAACTCCCTGATCCGCCCGTGGGCCTCGTTGCCCCGAACCTCCAGCTCCGCGTTGAGCTCCTCCGCCGCCTGCAGGTCGGACTTGAGCCCCTCCACTCGTGTGACGAGGACATCCCGCTCCTCGGTGAGCGCGTCACGGGCCGATGTGAGTTCGCCATGCTCGGCGGACAATCCATCCTTGGCAGCGATGGCCTCTACGAGACCCGCCCGGGCTTCTTCGAGGCTCGCCGCCGCCTTCTCGTGGTTCTGACGGGCCTCGATCAGCTCTGCCTGGACCTGCCCCACCCTGCCCCGGGCCTCCTCGGCCTCGGATCGCAGCGTCTCCAAGGTGCCGGATAACGCCAGGCGCTCCGCCTCTGCGCTCTCTCGGGCTCGATCCAGCGTCTCCTTCTCGGCCTTCCACTCCTCCTCGGACTCGGACATGAGCTGTTCCAGCTCTGAGCGCTCAATCTCCAGGGTGTTCAGGCGCTCGGTGAGCTGTCGTGCGTTGTCGCTGGCGCTCTTCTCCGTCTCGGCCACGGCCTCCTCGAGCTCCTCGACCCGAGCCTTCGCTGCGGCGAACTCCGTCTCGAGCAGGGCCTTGGTCTCCAGGGCCTGACGAGTATCCTGGACCTCGGTTTCTGCCTCGGCCAATGCCTGGGTGAAGGCTTCGTTGTCCGCGCAAAGCCGGTCTGCCTCCCGCCGTGCTGCGAGGGCTGCCTCGGCGGCCTGAGCCTCAGAGACCACCTTGGCGGCGAGCTCCTCCTGGACGGAGGCGAGCTCCACCTGTAGCTGATCAGCCTTCTCCACCGTACGGGACAGGGCCGTGTTGAGCTGGTTGATGAGGGCGTCCCGCTCCTCGAGATGGGTGTCTTGCCCATCGGCCTGCGCGGACAGCTCGTCTCGCTCCTCGGTGGTGCGAACCAACTCGCTCCGGGCCCGCTCCAAATCCAGAATAAAGTTAGCCTTGGACTCGGAGACGTGCTCCAGATCACTGCGCAGGCTCTCGGAGACGCTTCGGAGCTGCTTGACGTCCCTGCCGAGCTCCTCCCGCTCGTCCTCGAGGGCGGAGATTCTATCGGCCTGATCATCCGCTGAATCGAGCTTGACGCTGGAGTCCTCGAGGGACCTCATGAGCTCCGCGGCCTCGCGCTCCAACTCCTCCACCCGGTGGATCAGGTCCTTGCGCTCGGAGCGGATCTGGGCCAGCTCCTTCATCGCGGCCTTTCGATCCTCGTCCGAGGAGTCGAGCTTGTTCTCCAGGGAACGAAGACGCTCCTTGAGACGGTTGTTCTCTTTGAGGTGGCGCTCGACCTCCTTCTCGAGGCCGCCCCCGGCCCTCGCAACCTTGAGCTCCCGGATGAGATCCTTCTGGCGTCCCATGGACTCCTCGAGGCGCCCCTTGAGTTGCTCTATCTGTCCCTTCAGTCGAGAGTTCTCGCTGGCCAGGCGTTGCGGGGATACAGAGACCAGGGTCTGCTCCGGATCCTTGAAGTCGTCCATCGCTTCGTCGTCGTCGGAGTCCGCCTCCTCGGGAGCTTCGTCGGCCGGATCCGACTCCTCCACCGGGCTTATGTCAGCTTCGGGGTCTTCGTCCCCGGCGCTCGACTCTTCCCCCAGGTTCGCCCCGGTCCCGGAGTCTTCAAAGGAAATCCCGCCCTCGTCGAGGACCTTCGCCAGCATCCCACAGAGGGCCCCGAAGTCCACCGGGGCCTCAAGCCGGGCCTTCGACCCGGGCCAGGCCTTCGCGCAGGACTTCGCCTTCTTGTTCTCTTCGGGGCCGTAGATGACCAGGAGGCAGGTCTCGGTCGAGATCAGGTCGCAGAGGGCCCGAAACTCCCCCTCGTTGACAACGTTCCAGCGCCAGATGATCAGCGCCGGCGGCTCTTCGGAGTCCAGGACGGGGTCGAGCCCCTCGCCTTCGATCACCTCGTACTTCTCCTGGTCGAGGACGTTCTCGATGAGGCTGCCGGTTCTGTCGTCCAGTCCCGAAAGCAGCACCCGACTTCTATCGCTCATCGTCTACCCCTGCGCGCACTTTTCCGCATCCGATCTCAGCAGCTTTCCGTACAAAAGGCAAGGATCACTCGCGCGAAGAGGCTAACCGATCCAGGCGCGCCCGGTCTATCCGGACCGTATGCGTATGCTCCCGCGAGATGAACACTGCGCCGGGGTTTCCGCCGGGCGCAGGGCGCACGTACTTCCGGAGGGTCCAGGAGATCTCCGCCACCCCGTCCCCTGCGGCGCGGCTGTAATGGATCGCCAGATGCGCAGCGTCCAGGAGGGTCTCGGAGTCGGGCTCCTGACCACGGGCCAAAGGCATCACGACGTGGGACCCCGGCACTCCACGGACGTGCATCCACGCGTCGTGCGACCGGGCCACCTGGAAGGTCAGGAGACGGTTGTCCGCTGCGTTTCGTCCCACGAGGATCCGGCGCCCCGTCGAAGACCGGAACGTGTGATACGGACGGCGGGGCTCCGCTACGCCGCCGCGCCCTCTGGCCTTCCTGCGGGGTAGCTGCGCCCTCGCCCGCAGCTCTTCGAGGGTCTCCGGCGACGCTGTCGTCACGTCCTCTGACAAGGTCTCCAGCTCCGCCACCCGCCGCCGCAGCTCGTCTCTGCGGGATCGAATCCGGTCTACGGAGCGGCTGGCCTTCTTGTAGCGGGCGTACAGGGCGGCGAGGTTCTCCGTGGGCTCCAGACGCGGGTCCAGGGGCACCAGTACCCTGGTTCCGGGCCGTGACCAGTCCTCCACCTCGATCCCGTCCATCCCCTTGTGGACTTCGTAGAGGCGTGACTTGAGCAGGTCAGCGAGGCGCCGCGCATCCAGTCCATCTCGGGCCCGTGCCTGGTCGCCCTCGACCTTGCCGAGGGTCCGTCTGGTCCTCTTGAGTGCAGCTTTGAGGTCTCCAAGGAGGGTCCTCCGGACAACCTCATCCGAGGCCCTGTCCGCCGCAGCGAGATACAGCGCCGCTGCCGCCGCCGCAGGGGACGGCTCCGTGGCGGGAAACCGTGAAGGACCCGCCGTGGATACGGCCGGCGGATTCGGAGGCGGCAGGTAGACACGCCCGGGGACCAGCTCCCGTTGGTGCGACCGGCTGGGAAGGATCAGGTCCCGGATGATCCCGTCGGGGCCGACCAGGAAGAGGTTCGGGTGGTGCCCTGTCAGCTCGAGGATCAGATCCGCATCCCCCTCCCGGGTGCCGAGCCCGAGGACCACCACCCGATCGCCATGGGGGAGCTGCAGTGATTGAACTCCGGCCCCCGTGAGGTCGTGCCGCAGGCGGGCCAGGAAGCGCTGCATGGGGGTCGTGGTCGGACCCTTCCTGGGTGTGAGGCCGATCCACGCAGCCCCGGGGGTCGCATCAAGGCGCAGGTGCAGGGTCTCCCCGGGCACCCGGATGCTCAAGCAGACCGCGGCGGGGACCGGCTGCCGGATCTCCTGGATCCGTCCCCCTGGGAGTCGCTTCTCCAGCTCCGCGACGACCAGCTGCAGCTCTGGCAGGGTGAGGTTCACGGGCTCATTGTTTCCATGGCATCTGGGGGGGGGCGGCGGGCTCTGCGAAGGGGCCGGCGGCGAGCGCGGGGCCATGGCCTCGCGCCACCACGGTGCTGTACGCGAAGAGCACCACCCCGGGGGCGCCGGCGTTGCGCGCAAACTCGATCTCCGCAGCGATCTCCCCGAAGTCCGCGTAGTCCGCCTTGAGCCCGGGATAGACGTGCCGGTCCCCCGCGGCTGAAATATGGTCGTCCACCAACGCACCGAAGTCGGTCCGCAGCCCCGGGGGATTCGTCAAGGGCCAGTAGATCATCGGGCAGATCCCGTCGATGAGCCCCTCCTGGGTCCAGCGGTGGGAGTGCTGATAGTAGTCATCGTAGCCCTTCGAGGTTCCGCCCCAGCCGAAGACGTCCTGGTGGATCCCCCAGACCGCTGCGGTGACCTTTACATCCGGATCCGCGGCCGCTGCGGTGCTCGTGATCGAACCTACAAATTCGCTGAGGGTGTCGCGTTGGTGATCCCCCCAACTGAGCCCGGGCGCGGCCTCGACGGCCGCATCGTAGGCCTCCTCGTTCCAGGGATCGTGGGAGTAGGCCGGTCCTGCGTAGCGGATATAGTCCAGATGGATCCCGTCCACGTCGTATCGGGAGGCGATGTCGTCGACCACCGCGAGGATGTGCTCGCGAACCCCCGGGATCCCTGGAGATACCCACGTGTAGGACTCGTTCCAGGCCATGGGCGCGCCGTCGGGCCCCGCCTGGCGCCACTCGGGGTGCGCATAGAGGATGTGGGGAGGATCCGACGGCGGCGGTGGTGTGGTCCCGCTCCAGGCGGTGAACGTATTCATCCACGCATGGAGCTCCAGACCCCTCCCATGGGCCTCCTCGATCGCAACACCCAGGGGATCCCACCCCGGATCCTGCCCGAGGGTCCCCGAGAGACCCTTGGCCCACGGCTCCACCGTGCTTTCGTAGTACGCGTCCGCGGTCCCCCGCACCTGGAAGAACACCGCGTTGAACCCCCAATCCGTCGCGTCCTGGAGGATCTCCTCCACGTCCGACGCTGAGCCGTAGTCCCACCGAGTCACCCAGATCCCCCGCAGCTCTCCATCGACCGGAGTCGCCGTATCTTCCGGCGGCGACACATCCGCTGGATCCGTGTCTGATTCTGGTGGCGTATCTGGCGTGAGATCTTTCCTCGTCTCCGGGACGTCCACCCGAGGTGGGAGATCTTCAAGTGTCAGGACATCCTCGGTGATCCATACATCCTCGCCAGGCTCGAAACAGACCGCCGCGTCGCAGTTCACCTCGCAGCTGCACTCGTTACGACAGCCGATGGAGACTGCGGCCAAGACGACAGCGACGATGGTCAAGTTCCGAGCCGTGGCTATCATTCATTCTCCTCGGCAGGAGAGTCATGGACGACGATGCGGTCGGCCCGAGGATCCGCCTGGACGACACGGACCGAGATCCGGTCACCGGGCCGGTGCTGAACCGAGGGGTGGAGCCGAGTCCGAAGGCCCCAGTCCGTGAGTTCGATCTGGAGCCCGCGTCCCTGCTCCTCCAAGACCACGGCCTCAGTGGGCTCGTCGAGGTGGTCCCGCAGCGCGACCATTGTCCAGTACCGTACTGCGGAGTTCTGGGCCCTGTTGAGCGCCAGACAGGTGGTCTCCAGATGGCCGATTATCTCGCCGAGGTCGTCCGCTGAGAGCGCTGGGACGCCCGTGGCGGCGAGGGCCGCTATCTGCCGCTGCATCACGAGATCCGCGTACCGGCGGATCGGGCTGGTCACCTGGCAATAGGCTGAAACCCCGAGGGCCGCGTGGGGGCTAGGCGAGAGCGAGAACTCCACCCGCCGGAGCTTCCGGATGTTCTCATGGATCCAGAACGGGTCGGCTGCCCTGTCCGGGTCGTAGCGGATCTCTCCGTCCGCGGGCGGCTGGACCCGGAACACACCGTCCGCGCCGTGCTCGCTCACGAGATTGCCTGCCCCTGCGCAGGCAGCGATCATGCACTCCGATACCAGGACCTGCGAGGGTGAATCCGTGGGAAGCTTCTGGACATCCACCTCGTTGTCCGGGTTGACGTAGACCTTGAAGTCCTGCCTCTTGAAGATCGCGGCACCCGCGTCCACGCGCAAGCTCATGAGCTGCTTCGCCAGGTCGTGGATGCGGTGCAGTGTGCGCGGCAGGGCTCCCTCCTCGGGCGCCGCGCCGAGGATCTCGTCGGCCTCCTCGTACGTGACCCGCCGATCCAGGGTCACCCGCACAGGGACCACGTCTGTCGAGATCAGGCGGCCGTCCGGGTCGCAACGGAGCTGGAGGTCCAGCGCCGCGCGCGGCTCCCCAGCGGCCAGGCTCATCGGGCCGTAGGAGAGCTCCTTAGGGAACATGGAGTGGTTCTCGACAGGATGGTAGGCCGTCGCAGCGCGCTCCCGGGCCTCACGATCCAGGGCCGTTCCGGCGCGGATCCACCCAGCGACATCCGCAATGATCACGTGGAGGAGCACGCCGTCCTCGAGGTCCTCGATCCCCAGCGCATCGTCCACCTCACGGGTGGCGGCGTCGTCGATGGCCACGGTGTAGATGCCTTCCGGCAGCGGGAGGGTTCCCCGACGAACCGGCGGGGGACCTTCCATGAGGGCCTTCGCCTCTGCCAGGGCGTCGTCATCGAAGGGAATCGGGATGCCCAGCGCCAGGAGGTTCAGGTCCTGGTGCTCGTCCCACCGGCCCAGGTCGACCATGAGCTGGAAGGCCAGCTCCGGGGCAGAGCGGCGACTCTCCGGATAGACTGCGCTGAGGATCCGATCCGC
>CAZNWW010000222.1:0-3350 GCA_964576155.1 uncultured Myxococcales bacterium
CGAGGCCGCGTGCATCGAACAGCGCCCTCCTCTGGGGTGCCTGTGGTGCACGTGATCCTCGGCGTCCCCTTCGACTACGCGCAGAGCCGGGACCGCGCGGCGGCCGCTATCGCGCTCATGGGGAGCCGGTCGGTGATGGTGGAGGCCGGCGCCGCGGTGCTCCTGGGGCACCAGGAGGCAGCCGGGACGATGCTCTTCGACCTGGACGCGGTGACCGCGGACGGCGTCACGGGTGGGCCTGACGACCCGGGCGCGGGGGAGGATCGCTGTGAGGAGCAGGAGATCGACTGTTCAGGCGGTGGGATCTGCGTGGACACGGGTGGGGCCTTCGGGTGTGTCTGTCAACCGAACTGGCACCCGTCACCCGGCGGGCTTGATTGTGAGCCGGACAGATGATGGATGGACGATGGATTATGGCCGGCCTTGACGGCCGGGGGGATGGTCTTCTACATGCGTAGCTACGTTCTGATGATGGTGATCCTGGTAGCGGTTGGTTGTGGCGATGGCGGTGGCTCCGATGGGTCCGTCGAGGACTCGGGGGGACCTGAGATCATCGATACTGGAGGGGACACAACGGTGGATGTCGCAGCGGATGGTGCGGCGGATGGTGGAGCGGAGGACGTGGATGCGGGGCCGCTGCCGATCACGGTGCCGATGTTCGGGGCGATCGACCCGCGGCCGGAGGGATCGGTGCTGCCGGACGGGGTCGAGGCGTGTGCGCTGTACCGGGAAGAGGTTTGCGTAGAAGGGACCCTGCGGCGTTGCGAGATCTATGACAGCGGCTCGGAGGACTGGGCGGCGGATCCGCCCGCGATGACCGAGCAGGCGTTCATGTTCGACAGATATTACGACCTCTATCACGAGGCCGAGGGGCAGACCATGGACTTCCGGTTCACCCAGGCGGTACCCGCCGGGACGCCGGAGAGCGTCTGGTCCCAGCCGGAGTATTTCAGGAAGTACGACGGCATCGGGGACGCGAGCGGCTGGACCGGCAACGCGGTGTGGGCCGCCGCGGCCCGGTACCGGGTCACCGGGACCGAGGCCGACTACCAGCGCATGGTGGACAAGCTCCGAATGGCCATGTTCGGGTACGAACTCAACGGCGCAACAGGGATGGTAATCCGGTCCCACTTCGCGATGCTCCCCGAGGGCGCGCCGGACCCGGTGGGGCATTGGCGCAAGTCCATCTCGCCATACCGGGACTGCAGCGGCGACAGCGGTCACTTCTGCTACCCGATCACCGAGGCCTATCACGATCGTCTCCCGGACTATTACTTCGAGGGCGTCAAGATCGATGGCGTGCACTACGAGACCGCCCCCTATTTCCAGGGCGACGCGTCCAGGGACATGTACGTACGGGCCCTCCCCGGGCTCCTCCTGGCCTACGATCTGCTGGGCGAGGGGACAGCAGAGGATTCTCTGCGGGAGGTGGTGCGGACCGAGCTCTCCTGCACCCTGAACCGTATGAAGAAGGGCCGCATCATCAACCTGAACGCGCGACCGGAGATAAAAAACGCGCTCATGACGTACCTCGCCGGCGGGAACATGTTCCTCGACGAGGGCGAGGAGGAGGCCCTCACATCCCTGAACGAGCTGATCTTCTACGTCATGGAGCAGCCCCACCCGGGGCATCTGGATCAGTTCGATTTCTCCTGCCCCGACGGCCCGCCGACGGAGATCGATCCCGCCTACGAACTGGACGCGACGGATCAGTTCTTCCTCATCGACCTGGCGGGTCTGGCGCTGGGCGAGTCGGACAGCCCCAGCGTGGATCAGCCCATCGCCTGGACCCAGCATGTCTCCGTCCGGGGCGCGGACGCGCTCTACATGACCCAGTGGGCCCTCACCGCACATTACCTCACAGCGGACGAGAGGTATCTGTCATTCGTGGAGCAGCTCATGGAGGAGATCGACTACTCGAACAGCCTGCTCACCTACGGCGCGCTCCAGCTCCCGAAGTGGTGCGCACCCCACTTCGGGCCGAGTCTGCTCTACCCGTCCCTGTACAACGTCCAGGCCCGGGTAGACAAGAATGCATCACCCGGGTTCTGGAACCTCATGGCCACCGCCGCGTTGACCGAAGGGAAGGAGAAGGACATCCTCGGTCGCGAGGATTGCTTCTTCGGGATCCTGTACAGCCGTATGGTGGATGAAGCCGTGGATCCGGAGGTGCACGCCTACGTGGCCCACCACGTCGATGTCCTGGCCACCTACGGCATGGACCCTGATGATAAACTCGAGCCGGACCGGAACTACCCTCGGAACTGGATCGACAACCCGGACCCGGAGGTCCCCCTGGAGGACATCCCAGCAGACGACCTGGCCGTCTGCACCGAGCCCATCGAAGTCATGGGCATCGAGATCCCATCACCGGGCCTGGAGGACGACTGGCCGAGGGCAGTAGACGCGGTCCCGCTGCCAAAACGGGTGGGCGGCGCGTTCCTATGGCAGATAGATCCATGGATGGCGAAGCGGGAGTACGGCGGCACAGGAATGGACGAGCAATGGCCCATGCTGGGCATGACCGCGCCCTACTGGGTCGGCCGCAGCGACGGCGTCATCACCGAGGGCACCGGTCTGGCCCTCGGCTGGCGCGACCAGGGTTCCTGCGATTAGTTCTCCCGCCAGGCACGTACCAGCATCGCAGCGGCCGCGTCGATGTCCGCGTCGGTGGTGGAGCGACCGACGGACAGGCGGACTGCTCCGAGGGCCTCCTCTCTGGAGAGTCCCATCTCGGTGAGGACCGCGGAGGGGTTCTCCTGGCCTTCGTGGCAGGCGGAGCCCGTGGACGCGGCCAGGCCTTCGGAGCGGGCCAGGATCACGCTCCCCGCTACCCCTGGGAAGGACACGTTCAGGGTGCCCGGGAGCCGATCTACGGCTGGCCCGTTGCGGCGCAGCCCAGGGGCCGCTTCGGCGAGGAGGCTCCACAGGCGATCAGTCAGGGCACGCTGACGCCGCCCCTCGTTCACGAGGTCTGCAGCGGCGATCTCACACGCGCGGCCGAGGCCGACGATGTGGGGGACGTTCTCGGTGCCGGGGCTGATGCCCCGCTCCTGGCCGCCGCCCAGGAGGACCGGAGACAGGATCACGCCGTCCCGGATGTAGAGCGCACCGATACCCTTGGGCGCGTAGAGCTTGTGCCCGGCGACGGACAGGAGATCGACCCCCAGCTCGTCCACACGCGCCGGGATCTTGCCGACGGCCTGCGCGGCGTCGGTGTGCACCATCGCGCCGATCCTGCGGGCCGCGGCCGCTATCTCGGCCACGGGCTGGAGGGTGCCGGTCTCGTTGTTGGCCAGCATCAAGGTCACCAGGAGGGTGTCCTCACGGAGGGCCACCGCGGCAGCGGC
>CAZNWW010000222.1:3360-6724 GCA_964576155.1 uncultured Myxococcales bacterium
ACCATCCCAACTCCGTCCACCGGGAGCCAGGTGACATCGTACCCCTTCTTCGCCAGCCAGGCGCATGGGAGCCGCGTCGCCGGATGCTCGACCACGGAGGTGATCACGTGGCGGCGTTCGGGGTGCGCTGTGGCCAGTCCCAGGATGGACAGATTGTTGGACTCGGTGCCGCTGGAGGTGAACACCACCTCCTCCGGTGCGCAGCCCAGCAACTCTGAGACCGCAGCCCGCGCGTGCTCGACAGCGGCCTTGGCCCGTATTCCGAACACATGTCCGCTGGAAGGGTTGCCGAAGCCGCCCTGGAGGTACGGTGCCATGGCGTCGAACACCTCGGGGTGTACCGGCGTGGTGGCGTTGTGGTCCAGGTAGATCGGATCATCGGTGCGGTTACTCATCAGTGGTGCCTCCACGGATTTGACGTCCATGCTACCGCTCCCTCCCGCGTCGGTCGATGCGAAAAATCCTTGCCCCGGATTTCCGGTGTCCTGCATACTTGTTGTCGGACTCGGCGAGGAGGTGGAGATGATCCGCAAGCAGCTGTTGCGCTGGACCTTCCCGCTCGTGTTCCTGCTCGTGACCGGGTGCCCGGCCGAAACCCCAGCGCCCGGGTTGAGCTTTCCCGAAGACGGCGGCTGGCTGCCCCCGACGGACGCGGGGGACGCGACGGGCGATGCGACGGGCCCGGGGGTGGACGGACTCACACCCTCCGACGGAGGCGGGCCCCTGGACAGCGTCGACCCGTTGGATGATGTCGACCCGGCGGACGGCCTCGTCCCGGCGGACAGCCTCGTCCCGATGGACGGCATCGAACCCGCAGACGGCACGGAGCCCCTGTCTGACAGCACCGATCCCGAGGTCACATCCCCGGCCGACGTCGAACAAGACGACTGCCCTCCCCCGCCGATAGACTCCGACGGGGACGGGGTGCCCGACGACGAGGACTGCGCGCCCCTGGACGTATTCGTCTATCCCGGCGCCCCGGAGACCTGCAACGGCAACGACGACGACTGCGACGAGGAGATCGACGAGGACATCGAGGATCTCGTCTGCGGCGAAGGCGTCTGCCAATCCACGGTGCCGGCCTGCGCGTTCGGGGTCCCGATCACCTGCGTGCCCAAGGACATCGCCGGGGATGAAACCTGCGACACCCTGGACAACGACTGCGACGGCGAGACCGACGAAGGCTTCGAGGTCCTCACCTGCGGCATCGGCGCCTGCACGAACTCCATCTACTCCTGCCAGGAGGGGGTGGAGACGACCTGCGAACCCCTGGAGCCCGGAGAAGAGATCTGCGATGGGCTGGACAACGACTGCGACGAGGAGACGGACGAAGAGCTGGTCGAAATCTCATGTGGTGACGGCGTCTGCGCGACGTCAGTCCCGGGCTGTATAGAGGGAGAGGTCCCGGAGTGCGAACCGCTGGACATGGAGGTCGACGAGGTCTGCGACGGCCTGGACAACGACTGTAACGGGGAGGTCGACGAGGAGCTCGGCGAGACCACCTGCGGTGAAGGTCCCTGCCAGACCACCGTTGCCAACTGCCTGGCCGGCGTGCCCCAGGACTGCGTCCCCCCCATCTCCGTGGGGACCTGCGACGCGCCTCCCGCGTACTGCAACCAGACGACCACCGGCACGGACGCATGCGGTCTGCCCTGCTCCAAGATCGGCCCGCCGAAATGCTTCGTCGTGCACCCGGCCTGCCTGACCTCCAACCCGGGCGCCTACACCGATGCAACACATTGCACCACGCCCAAGGGGAACTACAACTGCGGCCTCACCTGCCAGCAATGGCCCAACACCATCGGCGCGGACTGCACCTACTGCACGAACATCTTCTGCCAACCGGCGAGCGGCCTGGACAAGTCCCAATTCTATTGCTCCAACTATCCCGCCCCGCCTACGGAGTAGGGGGTTCCACAAGCGCCCCCTGTACCTATCCCAGCAGCGCGGCGAACCTCTCGGCGACCTCCTCCTGGATATTGCAGTAGCGGATCTCCCGGAGGGAGGCGTCGGGATGCGCGTCGAGCCAGGTGGTCACGGCGGCGTGGATGATGATCACGGCCCGGCCCAGGGGGAAGCCATAGATCCCCGACGAGATCGCAGGGATGGACACCGACGACACGCCGAGTTCAGCGGCGACGTCCAGCGCGCTGCGCACCGCGGACGCGAGGAGGGCCTCCTCATTCGCGTCGCCGCCCTGCCAGATCGGGCCCACCGCGTGGATCACATGGGAGGCGGGCAGGTCCCCGGCGCCCGTGGCCTTTGCGCTCCCCGTGGGCACCGGCCGGATCCGGTTGCTCTCGATCTGGATCGACGGCCCCCCCGCCCGTGAGATCGCGCCGGCTACCCCGCCGCCATGCTGCAAACGAGTGTTCGCGGCGTTGACCACCGCATCCACGATCTCCTTCGTGATGTCCCCGAGCACCGCGACCAGGCGGCGGCCATCCGGTATCTCCGAGGAAGCCAGTATTTCGTTCATGAACCCGTCCTCCTCCAAGAGTACATTTCATCTGATCGTGCTCTCCAGACACTATACCTGTAAGGTGTTCAGGTCACCGCTTCCTTGCAGGAGATCGATATGATCAACTTCGTGAAGGGACTGTCAGCGCTGATGCTCGTCGCCATCGCCCTCGGGGCCTGCGGAGGCAAGGGCGTCGACAACTGCCAGCAACAACCGTACATCACTCAGGACGCCGACGACAATCCGGATGCGTCGTCCACCCAGGACGCCGCGGGGCTCGACGCAACATCCGACGTCGGCGGAGACAACGCCCCGGGCCCCGACGCGGCCCCGATCCCCGACGGCGTCGATCCCTGCGGCGAGGCGCCGCACCCGATGGGCTGCCCCTGCTTCGGAAACGACGAATGTACATCGGGGTACTGTATCGAAGGCGCCATGGGTGGTCTCTGCTCGGAGCAATGCATCGAAGACTGTCCGGATGGCTGGCAATGCAAGGGAGTGCAGGGCTTCGGCTCTGACGTGGTCTTCCTGTGCCTGCCCGACGGCGGTGATCTCTGCAATACCTGTGAGGACGGCAGCAGCTGCGTGAGCGGCCTCTGCGTGATCGTGGGCGACCAGGGGCGCTGCTCCTTCGGCTGCGGGGGTGATCAAGACTGCCCCGCGGGGTTCGCCTGCGAGCTCGACATACCGGGGGGTGGAGAGTTCGCAGTCTGTGTCCCTGAGACCGCGGACTGCGACTGCCTCCCAAAGCATTCCGGGAAGAACCGATCTTGTGAGACGAGCAACGATCTGGGGACCTGCACCGGGCTCCAGACCTGCGGCGTCGACGGATGGTCCGAATGCTCCGCCCCGGAGGCGATCCCTGAGATCTGCGACGGCCTGGACAACGACTGTAACGGTGCG